>JAICUO010000185.1 GCA_025935815.1 Streptosporangiaceae bacterium | reverse complement strand
CGGATCGGGTTCCTGCTCGCGGCGATCGGCGCGGCACCCGCCCGCGCAACTACCCAGGAGGAGCGATGAGCAGCCCAGAGCAGATGGTCAGTGTCCGCTACATGGTCGATGACGTCCAGGCGGCCATCGACTTCTACGCCAGCCACCTCGGGTTCACGGTGCGCATGAGCGCCGCGCCCGCGTTCGCCGACGTCACCCGCGGCAACCTGCGGCTGCTGCTGGCCGGCCCGGCCAGCTCGGCCGGCCGCCCGATGCCCGACGGCCGCAAGCCCCGGCCCGGCGGGTGGAACCGCATCCACCTGATCGTGCCCGACCTTCGCGCCGAGGTGACCCGGCTGCGCGGCGAGGGAGTGAGCTTCCGCAACGACATCGTCACCGGCCCCGGCGGCAGCCAGATCCTCATCGAGGACCCGGCCGGGAACGTCGTCGAGCTGTTCCAGCCCGCGGCCCGCCCCCCAGCCTGACCGTGACCCACGCTCCCGCCCGCAACTCGTGCGCAGGCGGTCGGGCCGGCGAGTTACCTGGGCGGGCTGGCCTGCGACGCGGCGGCCGAGGTAGTGACGGGCAGGCCGGCGCGGGCGGCGCGGTCGAAGTCGTCGTCAATGGCGACCACGGCCCGGTCGGCCGCGTCGAGGATGGAGGCGGCGACGGATGCCCGGTAACCTCCCTGGCAATGCACCCACAGTTCGCCGCCGGGCAGCTCCCCGGTCCGGGCGGGCAGGTCATGCAGTGGGATGTGCGCGGCCCCGTCGATGTGCGAGGCATCCCATTCGGAGTTGCGGCGCACGTCGACGATGACGACCGGGCGGTGGTGGCGTACTGCCGCCAGGGCGGCGAAGTCCGCGACTGGGTAACCGCGCAGCGGCTGTCCCGCTGCCCAGGCGGCCGGGCCGCCGTGGGCGGCGGCCTGCGGGCGGTCGATGCCGATCCGCACCAGCTCCCGCTGGGCCTCGGCGACCTGCTCGGGGGTCTGGCCGAGCAGGGTCAGCGGGGTGCCCCACGGGATCAGCCAGCCCAGGTAGGTGGCGAAGCTGCCGTCGAGGTCGAAGCTGAGCGTTCCGGCCAGGTGCCCGGCGGCGAACGCCCGGCGGCCTCGCAGGTCAACGACCCACTCGCCGGCCTCGATCCGGCGGCGCAGCCCGGCGGCCTCGGCGCGGGGCGGCGTCAGGTCTGGGCCTGCCGGGCCCGCGGCGTTGGCCGGGCCCATGTGCGCGTAGTAGGCCGGGTAGGCGTCCAGGCTGGCCAGCGTCTGCGCCACGTACATGTCCTCATCCAGGGTCAGCACTGGGTTGACCGCGCGCTCGGCGCCGATGGTCGAGGAGGTGCCCTCGGCCTGGGTGGCCGAGCAGAAGCTGCCGAACCCGTGCGTCGGGTAGACATCCGCGTCCGCGGGCAGCTCGGCGGCCAGCCGGCCGGCCGACGCGTACTGGGCGCGGGCCAGCTCGCCGGCGTGCGCCGTGCCGAGCAGGTCTGGGCGCCCGGTCGACCCGTACAGCAGGGACCCGCCGCTGAAGACCGCGTGCGGGTGCCCCGCCGCAAGGAGCACGTACGACATGTGCGTGAAGGTATGCCCCGGGGTGGCCAGCGCCCGGACGCTCATGACCGGGCTGACCGCGATGACGTCCCCGTCGCCGGCCGGCACCCGGTCGAACGCCACCGCGTCCGCGGCGCTGACGTGGTAGGCGGCGCCGGTCAGCCGGGCCAGGGCCAGCCCGCCGGTCACGTAGTCGTTGTGCAGGTGGGTCTCGAACACGTGGGTGACGCGCACGCCCCGGGCAGCGGCCAGGGCCAGCACCCGGTCGATGTCTCGCTGCGGGTCGATGACCAGCGCGGCTGACCCGTCGTGCGCGAGGTAGCTGCGGTCACCCAGCGCCGGGGTGTCGATGGCGACGACCTCAACGCCGGATCCTGCCGTGATGCTCATGCGCCAACTCCAATGAGGATACCCCATGGGGTATATGGACGTGGCATAACTCTAAGCGGAGCCAGGCCTCGCCGCAAACAGCCTCCTCCGTCACGCCAGCGCGGCCCGCGGGATGCTGGCCCAGGGGACGGCCCGCCGCCGCTGAGCGCTCCCCCAACGCCCCGGCCGGGTGCCGGGAATTCCCGCCAGCAGCCTGCGTTATACCCATGGGGGTATTCTGAACAGGGCGCTCACCGAAGGAGAAGAATCATGAACACAGTCGCGCTGACCGCCGAGACGTTCGAGGACACGGTCACTAAGCCAGGGATCACGCTCGTTGACTGGTGGGCGTCCTGGTGCGGGCCGTGCCGGATGTTCGGCCCGGTCTACGCCGCCGCCAGCGACCAGCACCCGGACGTCACGTTCGCCAAGGTCGACACCGAGGACCAGCCCGCGCTGGCCGGCGCCGCGCGGATCACCTCGATCCCGACGCTCATGGCCTTCCGCGACGGAATCCTGGTCTTCTCCCAGCCCGGCGCGCTGCCCGCGGCCGCGCTCGAGCAGGTCATCCAGTCCGTCCGGGACCTGGACATGGACGACGTCCGCGACAAGATCGCGCGGCGGGAGAAGGAGGGGGCAAGCCGGTGAGCTACGGGACCAGCGTCACGCTCGGCGCGCCGTTCGCGGAGGCGGTATCCCGCGTCCGCGCCGCCCTGGCCGCCCAGGGATTCGGCGTGCTCACCGAGATCGACGTCACCGCCACGCTGAAGGCCAAGCTCGGCGAGCAGATGGAGGACTACCTCATCCTCGGCGCCTGCAACCCGCCGTTCGCGCACCAGGCGCTGGGGATCGACCGCAGCATCGGCCTGCTGCTTCCGTGCAACGTCGTCGTCCGCGCCGCTGATGACGGCACGGTCGTGGAGGCGCTCGACCCGCAGGTCATGGTCACCCTGACCGGCCGACCGGAGCTGAAGCCGGTCGCCGATGAGGTGGCGCGCAGGCTCGCGGCCGCACTCGCCGGGCTCACCTCCAACGGGAGCGCGCGATAACCGGCGGGCGGACAGTGCCTGCTGATCACGGCATCGCTGGGGGGACCTGACCGCTCGGCGAGCGCCGGTCACTGGCTGCCGCGGCATTTCGGCCCGCGTCGCCCGTATACCCCGTTGGGTATACTCAAAGCTTAATGAGGTCAGTACGGTAGTCGGCTCGCGCCCGGGTGCCGCCTTCAGGGAGTCGGCATGGACATAGACAGCGAGACGATGGCCAGCGTGATCCGCCGGCTTCGCCGGGCGCAGGGCCAGATCGGCGGCGTGATCAAGATGATCGAGGAAGGGCGCGACTGCGCGGAGGTCGTGACGCAGCTCGCGGCGGCGTCCCGGGCACTCGACCGGGCCGGCTTCAAGATCATCGCGACCGGCCTGCAGCAGTGCGCGGCCGACGGCGACGGCACGGCCGACGCCGATCGCGCCCAGCTCGAGCGGCTGTTCCTTTCCCTCGCCTGACATCGGGGCCGACTGAACCGCGTACCGCCGAACGCCCGCGGTAGCCCCCTCAGCCAGGCTTGCAGTGGACGCCTCGCCGGCGCGTGTAGCACATGATGTGCACTTTCCGCGCCGCCGACCGCGAGCAGGTCGATGACGGCCCCCCGGCCGAAGCCCACCCGCCTGGCACCAGCGCGGGCACCGTCCCGTTCATGGCCGCCTTTTATATACCCATAGGGGTATTATATGCTGGAGACTCTCGCGGGGGAGACCCTGAAACCGGGAGGCGGTCATGAGCACACCCGGCAGCCCGTCCGGCCCGCCGGTTCCGCTTGCGGGCGACGGCATGCCCGTGCCGTGCATGGACGGCGCCGAGCGGCCTTACCTGTCCATGGACGCGGCGGCATCCACGGGCGCCCTGCCGCAGGTGGCGGCGCGGGTGGCGGAGTTCGTTCCCTGGTATTCCAGCGTGCATCGCGGGGCCGGCTACAAGTCCCAGCTGTCCACCTGCGCCTACGAGGACGCCCGGGCGGCGGCCGTCGCCTTCGCCGGCCGGCCCCCGGACGGTGACGACGTGGCGGTCATCTGCCGCAACGCCACCGAGGCGCTCAACCACCTCGCCTACCGACTGCGCCTGGAGCCCGGCGATGTCGTCGTCACCACCGTGGCCGAGCACCACGCCAACCTGCTGCCCTGGTCCCGGGCCGCAGCGTGCCGGCACGTCGAGTGCGGCCGTGACGGGACGTTCGGCGCCGGTGACGTCGAGGCGGCACTGGAGCAGCGGCCGTCACCCCGCCTGCTGGCCATCACGGGAGCCTCCAACATCACCGGCTGGATGCCGCCGCTGGCGGAGATCACCCAGGCCGCGCACGAGCGGGGCATCCCGGTCGTGGTGGACGCCGCCCAGCTGGCCCCGCACCGGCCGCTGCCGGCCGGGGCGGACTTCCTGGCCTGGAGCGGCCACAAGATGTACGCGCCGTTCGGCGCCGGGATCCTGCTCGGGCCGCGGCGCGCCTTCGCCGACGGCGACCCGTTCCTGGCCGGCGGCGGGGCGGTAGACCTCGTCGACCTCGATGAGGTGCTGTGGACCGCGCCGCCCGAACGGGAGGAAGCCGGCTCCCCCAACGTGATCGGCGCCGTCGCACTGCACGCCGCGATCGACACGCTGACCGGAATCGGCTGGCCCGCCCTGATCAGCCACGAGCGCCGCATCGCGGCGGCGCTGCGCCGCGGCCTCGCCGCCATCCCGGGCGTCCGGCTACTCGGGCCCGGCCTGGACGCCGAGACGCTGCCGGTGGCAACGTTCACCATCGACGGGGTCCCGCACGCGCTGACGGCCGCCCGGCTGGCCGCCGAGGACGCGATCGGGGTACGGCATGGCTGCTTCTGCGCCCACCCCTACCTGATGCGCCTGCTCGGCTATACGCGCGAGGACGTGCGCCGCTACCGGGACCAGGTCCGCCGCGGCGACCGCAGCGCCATGCCCGGCGCGGTCCGGGCCAGCGCCGGCATCAACACCACCGCGGAAGACGTGGCGCGCCTGCTGGCCGCGGTCACGCGGATCGCCGACGGTAGCCCGCCACCGGTCCCCTACCGGCAGGACCCGCGCACCGGCGACTACCACCCCCGTGCCGATAGCCCCAGGCAACTGCCCTGGCCGCAGGCGCATCAGGCGCCCTGCTCGCCCGGCTGACCGCGATAGCCCGCTGATGCTCGCGCTCGGCTACCGGCTGGCCGGCCAGCGTGGGGCGCCGGCGACAGTGTCCGTGGAAGTGACCGCCGCGCGAGAAGGACTAAGGGCCATGCTGTGCGGGGGACATGGGCCCTGACGCGGTGTCCTGGCCGATGCGAAGATCGGCGTATGAGCAGATGGTTGGCTGACCGGCTGTCGTCCTCCGGGCAGCTCGTGACTGCGCGCGAGCGGCTGCTCATGGTCGCCCGGGGTAAGCGCGGCGTATCGGCATGACCATGGGCGTGACGGATACGCCAGGACCTGGACGACCGCCGCCTAGCGATCTTGCGTGGCACACGCTCGGCACCGACCAGGTCCTTCGCTCAGAAGGGACAGACGCGCAGCGTGGCCTGAGCTCGGGTGAGGCGGCGGCCCGGGCCCGGCGGTTCGGCATGAACAAGCTCGCCGCTGGCCGGGCCGAACCCCGCTGGCACGCGTTCGCCCGCCAGTACCGCGACCCGATGCAGGCCGTGCTACTCGCGGCCGGCATCGCCAGCCTGTACCCGCTCAGGCAGCTGGGCACCGGAGTCCTGCTGATCTTGCTGACGATGTTCAACGCGGTCATGGGCCTGCGGGAGGAAGGAAAGGCCGCCGTGGCGGTCGCGGCGCTCCAGAAGATGATGATCGTCACGGCCAGGGTGCGGCGGGACGGCAACCTGGCCGAGATTCCGGCCGAGCAACTGGTGCCCGGCGATGTCGTCGCGATCGAGGCGGGCGACATGGTCCCAGCCGACGGTCGGCTGCTGACGGCGGCCACGCTGCAGGTCGCGGAGTCCACGCTGACCGGGGAAAGCCTGCCCGTCAGCAAGTCCCCCGAGGCTGTGCCGGGCGCCGGCACGCCTCTCGGCGACCGGACCGACATGGTCTACATGCATACCGAGGTCACCCGCGGCGCGGGCGAGTTCGTGGTCACCGCGACCGGGATGGCGACCGAGGTCGGGCGCATCTCCGGGATGCTGCAAGGACAACAGGACGTCAAGTCCCCCCTCACCCGCCAGATGGACCGGCTGTCGAAGCAGGTCCTGATGATCGCGGGCGTCGCGCTGGTCGCGTCGATGGCACTGAACCTCGCCCGCGGCGACACGTTCATCGCGGTATTCAACGCAGCCGTCGCCTTCGCCATCGCCGCGATCCCGGTGGCGCTGCCCATGGTGGTTACCACCATCCTCGCCTACGGGACCCAGATGCTCGCCAGGGCAGGCGCGATCATGAAGCGCTTGCCGTCGACTGAGACACTCGGCTCCACCTCGGCTATCAACTCCGACAAGACCGGCACGCTCACGCTCAACCAGATGACCGCGGTGCAGATGGTGGCCGCGGGCCTCCGGCACGCGGTCGACGGGAAGGGCTACTCAACGGCCGGCCGCATCACCCGGGTCGCCGGGCAGGCGGAGATCCCGCTGGATGAGTTCCTGATGCCGATGGTGCTGGCCTCGGACGCGGTGGTCAGGGACGGCGAGCTGATCGGCGACCCGACCGAGGGCGCGCTGGTCGTGCTGGCCGCCAAGGGCGGCATCGACGCGGTCTCCACTAGGGAACGGTACCCGCGGATCGCCGAGCTGCCGTTCGACGCGTCCTACAAGCTGATGGCCACGTTCCATGAGATGACCGACGCCTGCGGCCGGGCAGTGATCCGCTGCTTCGTCAAGGGCGCGCCGGATCAGCTGCTGGCGCGGGCCGCGACGGTCCTTGAGGCCGGCGACGGGCTGGCGTCGGCCGATGGCGGCCCCCGGCAGCGGTACCTGGCCGAAGCCCAGCGGCTGGGCGAGCAGGGGCTGCGGGTGATCGCGGTCGCACGCAAGGACCTCGACCCAGCGGCCTTCGATCCCGGTGCCGACTTGCTCGCGCTGGCGACCGGGCTGGAACTGCTCGCCCTGGTCGGGATCGCCGACCCGCCCCGCCCCACGGCCAGGGCCTCGATCGCGATGGCGGCAAAGGCCGGGATCCGGGTCCGGATGGTCACCGGCGACTACGCGGTCACGGCCGCCGCGGCCGCCCGCCAGCTCGGCATCGACGGCACGGTGATAACCGGCGATCAGTTCGCGGCCATGAGCGAGGAGGAGGCCCTGGCCAGGATCGACAGCATCGGCGTGATCGCCCGCGTCAGTCCGCAGCACAAGGTCCTCCTGGTCGACATTCTCAGGAAACAGGGCCAAATCGTCGCCATGACCGGAGACGGCGTCAACGACGCGCCAGCCGTGAAGAAGGCCGACATCGGGATCGCGATGGGCACCGGCACCGAGGTGACCAGGGAAGCCGCGGTGATGATCTTGACCGACGACAACTTCTCCACCATCGTCAAGGCCGTGGAGGTTGGCCGCGGGCTGTATGACAACCTCGCCAGGTACATCCGCTACCAGATCAGCGGCCTGTTCGGCTACATCATCACGTTCCTGTCCGCCAGCATCTTCAACATCGCGGGCGGCGAACCGCTACTTCCCCTGCAGACGCTGTGGGTAAGCTTCACCACCTTGTCCATCCAGGCCGTCGGACTCGGATACAGCAAGCCCACCGCCGGGCTGATGGAACGTCCCCCGCTACCCCCGAGCCGGCCGATCCTGACCCGCCGGCTCATCGCCTGGCTCGCCTTCACCGGCCTGCTGACTGCGATCGGCACGCTCGGCGTGATCAGCTGGGCAGACCACGCTCACGGACTCGACGTCGCCAGGACCATGGGGATGGTCACCTTCGCGCTGTTCAGCCTGTTCTTCTCGATCGAGTCCAAAGACGAGAGGGAATCGGTGTTCTCCCTTAACACCTTCTCGGACAAGACGTTCGCCATCACGACCAGCGTGTCCTTCCTCCTGCTGGTCCTGTCAACCGTCCTGGGCATCTTCCAGGCCGTGATGAAGACCACCCGGCTCGACGTCCCGCAATGGCTGATCTGCACCGCCGTGGCCCTCTCGATCGTCGCGGCCGCCGAGACCCGCAAGGCCCTGCGCCAGCCCGCCAGCTGACCCCTCACCACCCGGGCCTGACGTTTACGGACCTAGCGGGCGGCGTCTCCACCTCCTCGGCGAGGGCGCCGCCCAACCAGTCAGCAGCAAGCCGAGGCAGCGGGCTGCGCAGCGCTGGCTTCGGCCGCCGAGGTGCAGCACGCAGAGCCGACCGCCTTGTCCAGGGTGTCGGCGTCGCCCTTGACGACGTAGACCTCCCATGGCTCGGCGCCGGGGCCGGTCACCCAGACCTTGTCCTGCACCGCGTAACAGCAGGCGGTGTCCTGCTCGGTCACGGTCGCCAGGCCCTGCCCGGCCAGCCGGGCAGTGGCGGCCGTAACCTCCTCGGTCGTCTCGACCTCGACTCCGAGGTGGTCCATCCGGGTCGTCTCACCGGGGTCACCCTCGATTAGGACGAGCTTCAGCGGCGGCTCGGCGATCGCGAAGTTGGCGTAACCGGGGCGGCGCTTGGCGGGCTCAGCGCCGAACAGCCTGGCGTAGAAGGCTACCGAGGCCTCCAGGTCGGCGACGCGCAGCGCGAGCTGGATACGGGACATGGGCGTTCCCCTTTCATGAGACGGGCTTCCAAGGCGCTGGTTAGAGAGTTCTCTAACCAACGCTCGACGCCAGTTTGCGCCCTTGCTTAAAGATGTGTCAAATTAGAGAGGTGGTGAACCAGAAGCTGCTACCAGTGATCGACGCCCGCGAGGGCGCGTGCTGTGAGCCGCTAGCTCGCGAGCCACTGCCGCAGGCCGGGGCCGACGAACTGGCCCCGCTTTTCAAGGCGGTCGCGGACCCGATGCGGCTGCGGCTGCTGTCGTTGATCGCCTGCCACGACGGCGGTGAATCCTGCGTGTGCGACCTGCTGGACGCGTTCGACGTAACGGCGCCATCGGTCAGCTACCACCTGAAGATCTTGCGCGAGGCCGGGCTCATCAGCTCTGAGCGGCGCGGCACCTGGGTCTACTACCGGGTCAACCCCGACGTGATGGCCCGGATGTCCGCCGTGCTCGCGCCGCCCGCCGCACGTTAACGATGGAACAGGCAACGTTCGACTTTCATAGGCTCCCGCGCCAGGACTCGTACTTGGAACCTGCCGGTTGAACAGGAGGCCGGTCACGTGCTAGGCCAGCCGGTCCGGGGAGCTACCGTCAGGCCGCCTCACCACTGCGGCTCCCAAGGGCGGCGCGCAACATTACATAGCGCAGCACCCGCCCATAATGCCCGGGGCGCCTCAGCGATCGCGGCGGCCGGGTGGCCCGGCACCGCCTGCGGGTTCAGAGCAGTGGTGAGGCCATGCCGATCGCGTCGCCGATCAGCCGGGTGCGGAAGGGCCAGGCCTTGACGGTTTCGGCTTCGACGGCGGTCGACTGGGAGACGTAGCCGAGCTGTCGCTGACGGATGGTCGCGGTGAGACCGGGGTCGAGGACGAGCAGGTTGTTCTCGAAGTTGAGCTCCAGGCTGCGCCGGTCCATGTTCGCCGAGCCGACCAGGGCGATCCGGGCGTCGATGGTGATCGACTTGGCGTGCAGCAGGCCCAGCGGGTATTCGAAGAGGCGCACGCCGCAGGCGAGCAGGTCCGGATAGGCGCTGCGGCTGGCGGCGGCGACGAGCGGGGAGTCGTTGCGTGCGGGCACGATCAAGGTGGTGGTCACGCCGCGGCGCGGTGCGGCGCACATCGCCCGGAGCAGGGCCTCATCGGGCACGAAGTAGGGCGTGGTGATGATCAGCTCGCGCTCGGCGGTGTACAGCGCGCTGACGAAGGCGTCCGACATCGTGTTGCCGGGCGTGGTCGGCCCGGTGCCGAACATCTGCGCGACCACGCCCTCGTGGTGCTGCCCGGGCTCCGGCGCCGCCGCGGGCAGTCCGTACAGGTCCTCACGGGTCTCCGCGATCCAGGTGGCGAGGAACAGGTGCTGTGCCTGCCGTACGACCGGCCCTTCGCAGCGCAGCAGGATGTCGACCCAGGGCGCGTACCTCGCCTTGACGCGGAACTGCGGATCGGCGCAGTTCTGGCTGCCGACGAACGCGATCCGGTTGTCGATGACCACCAGCTTGCGGTGGTTGCGCAGGTCGACCCGGCCCACCGCCAAGCCGCCCAGGCGGGGGATGTCCTCCAGCGCGGCGAGCAGGCGGACGCCCGCCTCGCGCAGCTGGCGCCAGCGGGGGCCGCGGATGAAGTCACGCGACCCGAGCGCGTCGGCCATGACCCGGCAGGCCACGCCCCGGCGCGCCGCCGCGCAGACCGCGTCGGCGACCCGGCCGCCGTTCTCGTCATCGAGCCAGATGTAGAAGCTGAGGTGGATGTGCTCGGCTGCGGCATCGAACGCCTCGATCAGCGCCCTGATAGCGGCGTCGCAGTCGCGGGCCGGCTCGGCCGGCGAGGCGCCCGGGTCGCCCAGCAGCACGACGTGGTTGCCCGGCGTCGGGCCGAAGCCGTTGACCGAGCGGCACAGCTCCGAGACAGACCTGGCAACCGGATCGCCGGGCTCGGCGCCCGCACCGCCCGGCATCGCCAGGCGACCCTCCGCGTCGCGCAGACGGCGGGCCCGCTCGCGGCCGATGCTGGTCTCGCCCAGGAACAGGTAGGCCACGACGCCGATGACCGGCAGGCACATGATCACCGCGACCCAGGCCACCCGCGAGGCCGGCGCCCGGCCCGGCCGGGTGATCGCGCGCAGCACGGCCGACAGGTGGATGACGAACCCGCCGACCACGACCACCACTCCGACCAAGTCACCGGACGCCCCGCTCATCATGCCTCCTGACGCTCGGCGGCCGATGCGACGAGCGCACTGCCTGATCGCCCAGCACGCGCCGGGGCGAGGACCCCACCGGCGGCCGGGCAACCACCTGCGGACGACATCGGCCACCCGGGACCCCGGCACCGCACAGACCTGCAACCATATCGACGGGACAGGCCGGCCTGCCACCAGCTCAGGGCACGCCCGCGCAGAACGTCCCCACTCGGCGCGGCGCCGCCTTGCCATCCGAAACGCGCCTAACGCCGACACTGCGCGCGTCGATCGCGGCACCCTTGGGCGCGCAACGTGACAGCCCCCGTGAATGCCAAGCCGAACCGAGCGCCGATTACTCGTTCACTAGGGACGGTCGCTATGTCAGCGATCATGCGCCTCGTCTCGCCCCCGGCGATCATTGCGGCGCTTCCCCGCCGGTCATGGCCGGGGAGCGCACGACCCGTGAAGTTCTCCAGCCCGCTCATCCGGCCGCGCTCCCTCGCCTACGCCTGTGCAGGGCCGGGCAGTCCGGGGGTGATCCGCGTGTTCAGGTAGTTGAGCCCGAACCCGGCCGGCATGTCGTCGCCCATGGCGCGGAAGATGGCGGCGAGCGCCATCTCGTAGCTGACGCCGGCCGGGGTCAGCAGCTTGGCTGGCTCTTCCCCGCGAGAGGGCTGCACGTGCGAGGGGGTCAGCCACGCGTCCCAGGTGCCGTCGGCGAGGCGGTGCAGTGCGGCGAAGTACGCCGCGCCTCCCATCCCCCAGCACAGGTCCACCTCGGCGTTCTTCTGCACGGTCAGCTCCGGGTTCATGCGCTCGGCCTCCGGGCATATCGCCCACTCGCTGACTGCCCGGCGCGCGGCGTCCCGAGTCATGACGGCGTCCAAAATGCGCTGAATATCCGATTCACTCGCGGGCGGGCAGCCCCCTGAACCCCGGCCCGCCGCGAATGCCGTGAGTTATGCCGCATATCGCGGCATAACTCACGGCACTCGCGATGATCATGACGCGAGCGGCCATCCCGCGACGTCACCGTGGCCCCGGATGCCCTCGCAGCATCGCCAGCAACAGATCGCCACGCGCTGTTGTCGTACTAGCAAGCTAGTCGGCCCCGATGATCGCTTACCTGCTTACCGTCGCGGCCCGTGTCCTCGATCGCGGTGCCCAGCCCGCGCTTCATATGGTTCAATGCCAAGCCGGACAGACTGCACCTGTAGCCGTACGAATACCTCATGTAATCAAAAGGGTGCTAGGTGACTACTTCCCGGCCGGGCGCCATGCCTGGCCCAGGAAGCGCCGCCGCACGTCAGCAACTCGAAGGGGGAAACATGAAGGGCAAGAGACTCCGATTCAAGATGGCAGGCGTCGCGGCTGGGGTGCTCGCTGCCGCAGGCACAGTGGCCATGATCACCACGCCGGCTCACGCTGCTGAGGCTCGGCCCGCGTGGTCGATCGGCCACGGGTCCGGCAAGGGTGAGGTGTTCTACGTGATCGCCAGCTACCACGACCTGCACAATCTGCAGGGCGCGATGCTCGCCGGGCTCAAAGCGGACTGCACAGCGATCTCGCTCGTCACGCGCAGCAGCAAGGTCGGGGCGGCATGCAACGCCGGCGTGGCGTACCTCTCCGCTCACCGCAGCAACGACAACAGCAGCTCGCACGGCGTGTGGTTTGCCGTGTACACGACCAGCCCGCACCTGCACGAGGGCGCCTGGTGAGAAGCCGGGTTCGCCGGGGGGGGATAGCTCCCCGCCCGGCGAAACCCCGCCACTTCACTGCCGGCGGCCCTTGATCCACCAGGATATGGG
>JAICUO010000756.1 GCA_025935815.1 Streptosporangiaceae bacterium | reverse complement strand
GTAGCCCTCCATCGCCGCCTGCAGCGCGCAGATCGGGTCGATCTCGGTGATGATGACCCGCGCGCCCTGGCCGCGCAGCGAGTCGGCGCAGCCCTTGCCCACGTCGCCGTAGCCGCAGACCAGCGCGACCTTGCCGCCGATCAGCGTGTCGGTGCCGCGGTTGATCCCGTCGATGAGGCTGTGACGGCAGCCGTACTTGTTGTCGAACTTGGACTTGGTGACCGAGTCGTTGACGTTGATCGCCGGGAACTTGAGGCTGCCGTCCCGGTGCATCTCGTACAGGCGGTGCACTCCGGTCGTGGTCTCCTCGGTGACGCCCATGACGCTCTCCACCGTCGCGGTCCACTTGCCGGGCGCGTCGGCGAGGGAGTTGCGCAACCGGTCGAGGATGACCCGCCACTCCTCGTTGTCGCTCTCCGCCGGGCTGGGGACCGCCCCGGCCGCCTCGTACTCGGCACCCTTGTGCACGAAGAGCGTGGCGTCGCCGCCATCATCGAGGATCATGTTCGGCAGCTGACCGTCGGGCCAGGTCAGCGCCTGCTCGGTGCACCACCAGTACTCCTCCAGCGTCTCGCCCTTCCAGGCGAAGACGGCGATGCCCTGGGGGTCGTCCGGGGTGCCGTCCGGGCCGACGGCGACGGCCGCCGCGGCGTGGTCCTGGGTGGAGAAGATGTTGCAGCTGGCCCAGCGGACCTCAGCGCCGAGCGCCGTCAGGGTCTCGATGAGGACGGCAGTCTGGATCGTCATGTGCAGCGAGCCGGTGATGCGGGCGCCGCGCAGCGGCTTGGACTCCGCGTACTCGGCGCGGGTCGCCATCAGGCCGGGCATCTCGTGCTCGGCGAGCTGGATCTCCTTGCGCCCGAAGTCGGCGAGCTTGATGTCGGCGACCTTGTACGGTTCAGTGCTCATTCGCACTAACTCCTTCGTCGGTGACGGCTGGGTGGCCTGATGCCTGTGCAGAACGCGGGCGGACCGGGCGGACCGGTGCCTGCCGGGCGGCCTGGATGACCGGCTTGACGGCAACGAGTTCGAGACTACGGGACCACGACGGCGTCGGCACGCTCAACTAGCAGTTTCTGACAATGAATTGTTAGAATCACGGACATGCGCATTTCAGAGGCCGCTAAGCGGCTCGGCATGTCTCCCCGGATGCTGCGCTACCGGGAGGACCTCGGGCTGCTGCCGGTCTTGCGGGACCGGCCGACCGGACGTGGCCCGGCTCACCGCCAGTTCACCGATGAGGACCTGGCCGCCGTCGCCGCCGGGATCCGGCTAGAGCAGCGCTATGACATCACTCCGGCGGCGCTGGCCTTCGGCCTGCGGGTGCTCACCGAGCCATCGGTCCGGGCGGCCGTGGCCGACCTGGGCAGGCGCACCGGTCACGTTCCCGCGACCCCGGGCCGCGCCCTGGACTTCGAGAAGGAACGCGCGCTGCGCTGGCTCGGCACTTCCCCGCCGCGCCGCTAGTGAACCGGGCGGTTGCGGGAGCCGCGGCGCAGGCGGCTGCGGCTTCTCCTGACTACCTGAACGGACGGGTCGGTGGCATCCACCTCGTCGGGGTGGTAAATGTCCGGCTCCAGGTAGATCGTCTCGGCGATCGGGAGCGCTTCCCGTATGCGCGCCTCGGCCGCGTTGATGCCCGCGGCCAGGTCCGCCGCGGTCGCCTCGCCGGGGACCGCGATCTTCGCGGCGATGAGCAGCGATTCCGGGCCGATGTGGGAGGTGCGCAGGTGAATCGCCTTGAAGCCCTCCGGCCCGCCCTCGAGCGTGGCCACGATCGTGCGCGAGTCCTCCTCCGTCGCCGACTCGCCGATCAGCAGGCTCTTGGTCTCATACCCGACGATGAAGGCCGCGCAGGCCAGCAGGATGCCCACGCCGACGGATCCGGCCCCATCCCACTTGTCATTCCCGGTCAGCTGGGACAGCAGCACCCCCAGGAACGCGAACAGCAGGCCCACCAGCGCGGCGGTGTCCTCCAGCAGCACGACGGGCAGTTCGGGCGTCTTGGTGACGTGCACGAACATCCGGAAGCCGTGCCTGCCACGCGCCTCGTTGGTCTCCATGATCGCAGTGCGCAGCGAGAGCCCCTCAAGCACGAACGACAGCCCGAGCACAACGTAGGCGACGATCGGGGACGACACCTGGCTGGGATGGAGGATCTTGTGAATCCCGTCATACAGTGAGAACACCGCGCCGACGGTGAACAGCATCACCGCGACGACGAAGGCGTAGAAGTACCGCTCCCGGCCGAAGCCGAACGCGTGCTCGGTGGTCCGGGACCGCCGCGACCGCCCGCGGCCAATCAGCAGTAGCAGCTCGTTACCGGTGTCGGCGACCGAGTGCACCGACTCGGCCAGCATGGAAGCCGATCCGGTCACCAGGAAAGCGACAAACTTAGCGATCGCGACCCCGAGGTTGGCCAGGAGCGCCGCGATTACGGCCTTCATAGCGGAGAGCTACCCTGCCTGTTCTGTAAGGTCCTTCAGGTCATCGATCGCGGCTATCGCCAGCGGGTCAATGCCGCAGGCGATGCCCAGGTAGACCGAAGCGTAGTCAGCCAGCTGCATGACCGCGGCGAGCTTGCGCAGCGGCTGCTCTCCGTCCATGGCCAGCTCCGAGACGTCGATGCCGCGGCGGCCGGCCAGCGACGCGGCCGCGTGGCGGCTGGCCGTCACCCGAGGGTCTTCGGCCCCCTCGTCGGCGAACAGGACCAGGCGCAGTGACGCGCCGCTGGCCTCCGGGTCCTCCAAGGACAGGGGGAGCTCATCGTCGAGCGGGTCTTCCACGGGCGGGAAGTCCGGCTCGGGCCCCGGCGCGAACGGGCCGTCGAACACCGCGACCTGGTCCCGGCCGATCCCGGGCAGGGTGCCCAGCAGCGCCGGGTACTTCGCGTTCGCCGACAGCTGGGCGGCGAACCGGCGGGCGGCGACGTTGGCCAGCGGCGTGCCGGCCCAGATGACCGGCAGCGTGCCGACAAGGTCGAGGGCGAGGGACTTTCCCGGGTTAACGAACGACTCGCTGGAGGGGCGGCACTGGTGGGACACGTCCTCAAGGACGCTGGCCGCGGATTCGTAGCCGTCCGTCCCCACGGTGGTCAGGCCGAGCCTTTCCGCGATCACCAGGAGCGGGACGGCCAGCGTCCACAGCGAGGATCGTGCGGGACTGGCCGGCGCGACGGCGATGAGGGTGCCGCGCGCCTGCGTGATGATCTCGTGCAGCGGCGACGCGGCCGGCGCGACCGCGATCAGGTGACTGCCGCGCCGCGCGGCCTCCCGGGCGAGGGCCAGCACCTCGACGGTGTGACCAGAGGTCGAGATGGCGACCACGAGATCGGCGGCGCCGATCCAGCCGGGCAGCACGTACCCGCTGACGATCAGCACCTGCACCGGCGAGCGCGCCCCGACCGAGGCGGCCAGGATCTCCCCGGCCAGCGCGCCGGTCCCGGCGCCAGCCACGACGATCGCACGGGGCCGGGCGTCAGCGGCTAGCCCGGAGAGATTCGCCTCGTCACAGGCCCGGAGCACGGTGCGCACCTGCGCGGCCGCCGC
>JAICUO010000759.1 GCA_025935815.1 Streptosporangiaceae bacterium | reverse complement strand
CAGGAAGACGGTGCCGCGGGTGTCGGCGGCGGCCAGCACCGCGGTGACGAACAGCGGGCTGACGGCGAAACCGGCGTTGCCGCCAACGGGGAACACGCTCATCGCCTGCTGGCTGTCGCCGCTTGCGGCCCGGGCGGCCTCCGGGTGGAACGCCGCGACCCCGACCCCGGACAACCCGATAGCAACCGGTGCTTGCCGTCACCTTGCAGCTCTTTCGTTCATGTCAGGCGCGTCCGCCCCGAGACGACCCGGCGGCATGTTCAATCCTCCTGACGCGCCGGTACCGCCGTCCTTCTCGCGACTCGCGGAACCGCAGGAAACCACCCGGGAGCGAGGCCTGCCCCCAGCCGGTCGCGGCGGCTGAAACCGCAAGTTCTGCACGCTACCGTCCTGGCCAGCGTAAATTCCTTTGGGTGCAGCTCTTCTGAAGGGACTCCTGACCTGGAGCTTTGCCTGATTTCCGGTTGGTCGGTGGTCTGGTCTTCTACCGTCGTGTGCAACGGGAGGGAGACGGCGGATGGGGTCGCTTATTGATGAGCTCGGGCGGCGTGAGGCGGGTGCCCGGGCTGAGGCAGGCCGGCTGCGCGCCAGGATTGAGGAGCTTGCGGCGGACCTGGCCAGGGCGGAAGAGCAGGTCTCGAGGCTGGCGATCGCCCGGGAGGAAGTCACGCGGGTGCTGGAAGAGCCGGCCGCCGCGGGGGAACCTCGGCCGGCCTCGCCCATCGGGGCGGTGACGGTCCTGCCCTGGCAGGAAGGCTCGGAGGCGTCGGTGCTCCCGCAGTCCTACCAGGACCTGCTGGAAGTGGCCGCCGACGCGGACCGCCCGCTGCGGGCGGCGGAGTTCGCGGCCGCGGCGGGGCTGCCAACGGACAAGGCGAAGGTGGAGGGCCTGCGGTCGAGGCTGAAGCTGCTGGCCGCGCGAGGCTGGCTGGCCGCGGAGCCCGGCGGCCTGTTCACCCTCCCTGATCACGCAGGGAAAACAGCGAAACCCGGACAGTAAGGGGCTCTTCTTCCTAGGTTCGGAGGTGCTACCCCAGCCGGACCTCACGGAAGAAGAACCCTCATGGAAGCGTACTGCGCGGTTCCCCCTGATGATCCGTTCGCGGCCTCCAGGGACATGTTCAGCGCGCTGGCCGCCGAGCTCGCCGGCCCCGCCGCAGCCGGGCTGACCGCCTGCCAGCTCGAAGACCTCCTGGACGAGCGGGGCCGGGAGGTGCTGCGGCAGTTGCTGCAGGACCACTTCGACCTGCGGGCCGCACGCGAAGAACGGCAGGCCCGCCAGCGCCGCGCTCCCGCGACCGGCACCGACGGGATCACCCGTGCCCGGCTGGAGCCCGGTCACGGCCGGCTGCTGGCCACCCTGTTCGGCACGGTGCGGGTCACCCGGTGCGCATGGCGGCACCCGGGAGCGGGCAACTACTGCCCGGCCGACGCCGCCTTGTCCCTGCCGGCCGGGCGGCACTCTCACTCCCTGGAAAGGCTGGCCGCGATCGAGGCCGCCCGCGGGTCCTTCGACGCCGCGCGCGACGCGGTCACCCGCCGCTGCGGCCCGGTGATCGGCAAGCGGCAGCTCGAGCAGGCCGTGACGGGCGCCGCCATCGACATCCCCGCGTTCTACGCCGCGCGGATCCCGCAGCCGTGCACGTCACGGACGCTGGTGGTCCTGTCCGCCGACTCCAAGGGCATCGTGATGCGGCCCGGGGCGCTGCGCGCCGCCACGGCCAGGGCCGCCGCCCGCCTGGGGAAGATGCGAACCCGGCTGACGGCCGGGGAGAAGCCGAACCGCAAGAGGATGGCCACGCTCGTCACCGTCTACGACGCCGAGCCGGCCAGGCGCCGCCCGCACGACGTGATCGCCCCGCCCGGCGGCCGGCGCGGGGCCCGCAGGCTCCGCCCCGGTCCCAAGGCCCTGGCCAGGTGGCTGGCCGGGTCCGTCCGGGACGACCCCGCAGAGGTGATCGCCGCCGCCTTCGACGAGGCCGAGGCCCGCGACCCTCTCCACCTGCGGACCTGGGTTGTCCTGGTCGACGGGGCCGAGCACCAGCTGGACCTGATCCGCGCCGAGGCCGCCCGCCGCGCCGTCACGATCCACATCGTCATCGACATCATCCACGTGCTCGAATACCTGTGGAAAGCGGCATGGGCCCTCCACCCGGCCGGCGATCCCGCCGCCGAGGACTGGGTCGCGGTCAAGGCACTCGCGGTGCTGGCCGGCGGCAGCGGCCGGGCCGCCGCCGCGATCACCGCCGAGGCCGGCGCCGCCGGCCTGACGGCAAGCCAGCGAGCCAGCGCGGACACGTGCGCGCGATACCTCAGCAGCAAGCAACAGCTCCTTCGCTACGACCAGGCCCTCCAAGCTGGCTGGCCGATCGCGACCGGCATCATCGAGGGAGCATGCCGGCACCTCATCGCCGACCGCCTCGACATAGGAGGAGCGAGATGGGGCCTGGACGGCGCCGAAGCCGTCCTCACCCTGCGCGCGGTCATCAGCAACGGCGACTTCGACGAATACTGGCGCTACCACCTCGCCCGCGAGCACCAGCGGCTCTACCCCGGCACCACGCAAGGCCAGTACGCACTCAGCGCCTGACCGGCCACCTCACTCCAAACGAGCTGCACCCAACGGCGATGATTGACCCTGCCGGCGGCTTGGCACGGACGGCATGTCACCGTGCGGGCGCACGCTCAGTGCAGGTCCTGAGGCCAGGCCGGGCCGCTGGCGGGCTCGATGACGGGGGCGACGAGCGGGTGCACGTGCTGGGCTTCGGTGCCGCCGCTGCCGTAGGGGCGGGTGATGATCTTCAGCCGGTGTCCGTCGGGGTCGTCGAAGTACACCCCGCGGCCGTCGTCCCACACGTTGACCTGGTCCGGGTCGTGGTGCATGGGGTCCGCCCAGTAGGGCAGGCCCCGGGCGCGGACCCGGCCCGAAGATCTCGTCGAACTCGGGCTCGGTGACCACGAAGGCGTAATGCTGGCGGTCAAACCTCGCGTCAGGGTCGACGAGATCCAAGGTCGTGTCCGCGCTGACCCGCAGCACCGCGAAGTGGCCGAGCTTCTTCGCGGGTTCCAGGCCGAGGACCTCGCAGTAAAAGCGGGCGCTGGCCTCGCTGTCGGTGGCCGAGACGATGTGATGGTTGAACGGCCAGTGGCCACCTGGCTTGTCCTGCTCAACCGTGGTGGGGTACGGGACCGGCTCGCGGATCACCCGCCCGTTGGCGGCCTCAGCTGCGGACCCAGGCGGGGAATCCTTCCCGCCAGCTGGGGTACCGCGGCTCCCAGCCGAGTTCCTTCCTGGCCTTGTGGTTGGAGGACCCGCGCGAGGTGGTCATCTGGGCCACGACGAACTCCCCGGCCAGCAGCCGCCCGAGCCAGGCCGGCATGCGCAGCGGCGGCCTCGCGCCTGCCAACTGGGCCAGGTACGGCAGCCACTCCGCGACCGGGGCCGGGTCGTCGTCCACGACGTTGTAGAGGCCGGGCGCGCCGCGCTCGACCGCCGCGAGCGTGGCCGCGGCGGCGTCGGTGAT
>JAICUO010000697.1 GCA_025935815.1 Streptosporangiaceae bacterium | reverse complement strand
TCGGCCTCAATGGCCGGGTCGATGTTCGAGTAGCTGCCCACCGGGCCGGCGGGCAAGCCGGCCGCCAAGGCGAAGGCGAAGAGCTCCACGGCCGGCGCCGGGCTGGTCGCGCCCGCCGCCACCTCAGTGATCACCGCCGACTCGGTGTCGATGACCCGCTTCACCTACCAGGGCAACGTCAAGCTGCCCACGGCGAGCGGCGCAACGGTGACGATGATGAAGTTCACCGCCTCGTCCCTGACCCTCTCGGGCCACGTGGCTGACGCGGTGACCGAGGCGGGCACCACCGCCGTGACGAGCAGCCCGGTCATGGCCTTCAACGGCAACGTGGTCCTCTACGCGACGCGCTTGTCCGGCAGGCTGGCCGGCGTACCGCTGACCTTCACCCCCGACACGGTCAGCAGCGTCCTGCTGACGGTCGCGAACGTGCTGACGAGCAACGTCCCGGTCACCATGACCAGCGTGACCACTGACCAGGCGACCGGGACCGCCGACTCGCTCGTCTACGGGCCAGGCGGTGGCGGATTCTCCGTGGTGCTCCACTAGGGGTTGCGCGGGCCTTGATTACTGGCTAGTAATCATGGGAGCAGGGGGATCAATTTAGCAGTGGAGGGCAGAAGTGAGCAGCTACGACCTTTACACGACTCCTGTGGACAAGGGCACCTGGGACGTGCCCGCGGCCGGCGCGGCGCGGTTCTCGTGGGAGTACGACGACGGTCGGCAGCGGCTGCTCGACTTGTATCAGCGGGGCAAGGACAAGCAGTGGGATGCCACCAAGCGCATTGACTGGGATCAGCCGGTCGACCCGTGCAACGTCATGGGGATGACGCCGGACATGAACCCGATCTACGGGTCGCGGCAGTACGAGAAGCTCAACGAGCAAGAGCGCGACGAGCTTCAGATGAACATCTCCTCGTGGCTGTTCAGCCAGTTCCTGCACGGCGAGCAGGGCGCGCTGACGGTGGCGGCGCGGATCGTGGAGTCGGTGCCCGACATGGACTCCAAGTTCTACGCGGCGACCCAGACGATGGACGAGGCCCGGCACGTGGAGCTGTTCAACCGCTTCACCCGGGAGAAGATCGGCCTGTTCTACCCGATCAACCCCGACCTGGCCAAGCTGCTGGCCGACGCGCTCAGCGACTCCCGGTGGGACATGCCCTACCTCGGGATGCAGGTCCTGATCGAGGGCCTGGCGCTCGCGGCGTTCGGGGTGCACCGCGAGCTCGCCACGACCCCGCTGGTCAAGCAGTTGCTGGCGTACGTCATGCAGGACGAGGCGCGGCACGTGGCGTTCGGCCGGATCGCGCTGCGGGACTACTACGCCGGCCTGACCTCAGCCGAGCTCGCCGAACGCGAGGAGTTCGTGGTCGAAGGCTGCTACCTGATGCGCAACCGGTTCATCATGCGCGAGGTCTGGGAGCACATGGGCTTCGACGTGGCCGAGTGCGTCGAGTTCACCGACAAGTCCCCGACCCAGCAGTTCTTCCGCAACCTGCTCTTCAGCCGGATCGTGCCCTGCGTGAAGGACATCGGCCTGTGGGGGGCGCAGGTCCAGCACGCCTACGTCGACCTCGGGGTGATGGACGCCGCCGACAGCGACCTGGACGCGCTGATGGCCGCCGATGAGGACGTCGCCGACCGGATGGAGCGCGAGCACGCGACGGAGCTGACGGCCCGCAAGGTAGAGGTGGACGCGGCGATAGCGGCCGGATCCGCCAGCCAAGACGAAGCCGGAATGCCAGGCATGCCTGCGTAGCCGCGGACAGAGCGGGGGAAACTGGTGGCCATGACGAGTGAAGAGCGTGGATACGGCCCAGACGACATGGGCGACGACGAGCAGGAAACCGAAGTCTCGGAGTGGGAGAAGTACATCGAGGACCCGCCCGAGGGCGAGCTCGTGGTCACCGAGGACGATGACAATGATGCCCAGCAGGCCTACGACTACGCGGAGCGTCACCCGCGCCAGACGGGGCACGACGGCGACGCGGATGCCGGCCAGGATGACGAGGCCGCCGAGCACTCCGCGATCCAGGAGCGCCCCAACCCCTAACCGGACGCGGCGCCACCCGCCCCCGGTTACCACCGCGGGGTGCGCTGGTACCGGGGACGCCAGAGCGAGCGGCCAGGAACTCCGCCAGTGGTCATGCCACCGCACCCGCCTCGGCGCGCAGGACCGTCCGGGCCCGGGCCGTGAGCTCGCGCAGGGTGCGGATGGTGACCTCCAGGTCGGCGGGGTCGATGGGGGCGACCAGCGGCCGGGTCGCAACGCTGGCCGAGCTCGCGATCCGCTCGCGCAGCTGCGCGCCGGCCGGAGCGAACCGCACGATCGGGCCGTCGTGGGCCAGCAGGCCTGACCCGGCCAGCCCGTCGGCCAGTTCCCCGGCCGCCCACAGGTCGACGTCAAGCCAGCCGCTGAGGTCGGCGAGGTAGTCCTCGCGCAGGGCGGACCCGCCGAGGGCAGCTAGCCGCTGCAGGGCGAGGTAATCCTGGCGACTGGTGCCCGCCTCGGCGAGGACCCGCGCCAGCAGCTTGCTGAGCAGCGCCTCGGCCTGGCCGACCACCTGGCCGATCGCCGCTAGCGGGGGCGGCCCGCCCGATGGGGCGGCCGGTGTCTCGGTCATTGTCTCGTTCCCCTGTTCTCACCAGCACCGTGAGCGTGCTAGACCTTGACCTGAATCTGAACACTAGGCACACTACCTTCTAGGAAACCTAATGTCTAGGTTTGCTAGATAATAAGGAGCCGAACGATCATGGGCGAGATCCCGGAGATCAAGGCCGACGCCAGCGTGACGCCGCGCCGACGCCTGGAGGGCGAGTTCCTGCTCGCCATGCGGCGCGCCGGGTCGGTGATGCAGTTGCTGGGGGCGGCCGCGGCGGAGCAGATCGGCATCAACGTCACCGACTTGAACTGCCTGAACATCCTGGCCCTGCGCGGGCGGATGACGGCCGGCGAGCTGGCCCGGGCCACCGGGCTGACCACGGCGTCCATCACGGGCGTGCTCGACCGGCTGGAGGAGGCGGGGTTCGTCCAGCGCGAGCGCGACCCGAAGGACCGCCGGCGGGTGGTCGTCCGGCTGGATCCCCAGCGCGGCCTGCACGACATCGCCCCCGTGTTCGCGCCGGTCGTCGCGGCCTGGCGCACGGTCGCCGCCCAGTACACCGACGAGCAACTGGAAACAATCCTGGGCTTCCAGCATCAAGTGGAGCAAATCATGCGAGACCGCCTGATCGAACTGCGTGGCGAGTAGGGGGTACCTGAGGGCTAGGGCGGGTAGGCCGTTGTGGTGTGGCAGCTATCTTCCGGGGGGCGGACCCCCCGTAGTACCCCCCGCGTGCGCAGGCTTGGCAGGCACGAGTCGCCGCGGCGCACGATGCCCCTCCCCCGCCTGGTGGCGTTCGCGGAGCGGGTTGAGCGTACTCCGGCCCTGGACGGGCCGGTCCGCGCGCTGTCGGATGCGCTGGTCCGCGCGCTGCCGTCGGGGACGCGGCTGGACGACGTGCTGCACGGGGTGCCCTTCGGGCAGCCCGCGCACCCGGCCCTGGTGCGACTGCCGCTGGGCTGCTGGACCTCGGCGGTGCTGCTGGACTTCCTTCCGGGGGCGCGCCTGGTCACGGGGGGCGGGCTCGCGCGCTGGCCGGGCGTGCAGCGCTTTCCGGGAGCGCAGCAGGCGTCGACGGCGCTGCTGGCAGCGGGGCTGACCGCGGCGCTGCCGTCGGCGGCGACGGGCCTGGCCGACTGGTCGGCGTTGCACCGCTACCAGCAGCGGGTCGGGCTGGTGCACGCGGTCGCGCAGGGCAGCGCCACCACCTTGTTCGGCGCGTCGCTGCTGGCGCGGCTCGCTGGCCGGCCCAAGACGGGCAAGGCGCTGTCCCTGGCGGGCCTGGCGGCCGCCACGACGGGGGCCTACCTGGGCGGCCACCTGGCGCTGCGCTTGGGAGCGG
>JAICUO010000530.1 GCA_025935815.1 Streptosporangiaceae bacterium | reverse complement strand
GACCTCGATGAACCCGTACTTCTCGAGGTTCTGCACGACGGTGTACAGCGAGCCCCAGTTGATCTTGATCGAGTTGTCCTTGCCGCGCGCCTTAAGCGTCTGCGCCATCTCGTACGGGTACATCGGCTGCTGCGACAGCAGCGACAGCAGCGCGAGCGCGAGCAGGTTGCCGACCTTACGCCGCTTCGCCATGTGCTCCACCGCCTTCCGCTTCTGCCCTGCTGCTCACCTGCGTATGCTCGCCATCGAGGACTCGCAGCCGATTACTCGTAGACGAGTATACGCCGACGAGCGGCCATCGCAAGGGGGAAGATGTACGGTGCTGGCGTTCCGGGCCGCCGGTAAAACCCGCGTAAGGCTGCCGTCATTGGGGCCGCTCAAGGCCGGCGGCGGCACGTCATCCGAACCAGGCTGTCGGCGGACGCTTCAGCAGGTGGCTACCCGAAGAAGACCTCGGCTTCGGCGTAGCGCTCGGGCGGGACGAGCTTGAGCTCGCGGGTCGCCTCGGCCAGCGGCACGCGGACGATGTCGGTACCGCGCAGCGCGATCATCGATCCCCACGCCTCATCGTGGACCGCGCCCACGGCGTGCACGCCAAAGCGCGTCGCCAGCACCCGGTCATACGCGGTAGGCGTGCCGCCGCGCTGGATATGCCCGAGCACCGTGCAGCGCGCCTCCTTGCCGGTGCGCTTCTCGATCTCGGCGGCCAGCAGCTGCCCGACCCCGCCCAGCCGCACGTGCCCGAAGGCGTCCAGCGACCCCGTCGTCAGCGAGATGTCCTCGTTGGCGGGGTGCGCCCCCTCGGCGACCACGACGATCGGGGCGTACCGCGTCTGGAACCGGTGCTCGACGTAGCCGGCCACCTTGTCCATGTCGAACGGGCGCTCTGGGATCAAGATCACGTTAGCGCCCCCGGCCAGCCCCGCGTGCAGCGCGATCCACCCGGCGTGCCGGCCCATGACCTCGACGATCAGCGCGCGGTGGTGGCTCTCCGCCGTGGTGTGCAGCCGGTCGATGGCCTCCATCGCGATGTTCACCGCGGTGTCGAAGCCGAACGTGTAGTCGGTCGCGCCAAGGTCGTTGTCGATGGTCTTAGGCACGCCAACGACGGGAATGCCCTCCGCGTACAGCCGGGTGGCGACGCCCAGGGTGTCCTCGCCGCCGATGGCGATGAGCGCGTCGACGCCAAGGCCTGCCAGGTTGTCTTTGATTCGCGCGATGCCGCTGCGGCCGGACCCGCCTGAATCTTTCAGCGGGTTCGTCCTCGACGAGCCGAGAATCGTCCCGCCACGCGGCAAGATGCCCCGCACGGCGTTGACGTCCAGCGGCATCGTGTCCGCTTCCAGGGGGCCGCGCCAGCCATCGCGGAACCCGACGAACTCCAGCCCGAACTCCTGTGCGCCCCTGCGCACCACGGCCCGGATGACAGCATTGAGACCGGGGCAGTCGCCCCCACCGGTTAGGACTCCCACTCGCATAGAGCCAAGCCTAGTGGTCTAGGCCAGCCTCGCAACGGCCCTGGCAATAACGCGAGGTAACGAGTGAGCGCGCGCGGCGGGCGCCGCAATAATTCCGGCGCGCCCTCGATCCCATCGCCAGGTTCTCCGTCCTCATCCTGGCCGGGCGACCCCGCGGGGCTGACCCGGCCTCCCGCGTCGGCGTCGCTCTTGCGCGCGTAGGTGTCGACGTACTCCTGCCCGGACAGCTTCTGGATGGCCCGCATGATCTCGTCGGTCACCGCGCGGAGCACGGCGCGGTCGGCTTCCTGCCCGTAATAGCGGCTGAAGTCCAGTGGGATGCCGAAGATCACGCCGGGCCGGATCCGCAAGCTCGGCCGGAACGAGCCTGACGGGAGGAACTCGAACGTTCCGATCATCGCGCAGGGCACGACCGGCGCGCGGGACTCCAGGGCGAGCCGCGCCACGCCCGTCTTCCCCTTGTGCAGCTTCCCATCCCGCGAGCGCGTGCCCTCGGGGTAGATGCCCAGCACGTTGCCGTCGGCCAGCACCCGCAGCCCGGACGCCAGGGCGCGCTCGCTGGCCGCACCGCCGGTCCGGTCGACCGGGATCTGCCCGGTGCCGCTGAAGAAGGCCCGGCTGACCAGCCCCATGAAGCCAGGGCGGGTAAAGTACTCCGCCTTTGCCAGGAACACCACCTTGCGCGGCAGCGGCAGCGGTCCGAAGAAATGGTCGGCGAAGGACAGGTGATTGCTGGCGAGGATGACCGGCCCGCGCCGGGGCACGTTGCGCCGTCCGCGTGACCAGGGCCGGAACACTACCTTCAGCGCCATGCCCAGCGTGTACTTGACTACCCAGTAGAACACCCCACATATATACCTCCATCGGAGATGCGCATGACGGGCCCGGCGTGCGACGATTCGGAACATGTCCCCTGCATCACGAGAGGGAATCCAGCCTGGCGCTGGGCCCTTCTCCCATGACGGAGGCCCGGTCGGCGTCTTGGTGCTGCACGGATTCACCGGCAGCCCGCGCGCCATCCGCCCGTGGGCGGAGCACCTGGCGCAGGCTGGGCATACCGTGAGCGCGCCCCGGCTGCCCGGGCACGGGACCACCTGGCCCGACCTCGCGCGAACCGGCTGGCAGGACTGGTACCTGGCGGCCGAGGAGGCGTTCGCCGGATTGACCGCACGGTGTGACCAGGTATTCATCACTGGCCTGTCGATGGGCGGCTGCCTCGCCCTGCGGCTGGCCGAGGTTCACGGCAAGGCCGTCAGCGGCGTTGTCGTGGTGAACCCGTCCCTGGCCCCGGACACGAAGCTATTCCTGCTCGCGCCGGTGCTCAAGCACCTGATCTCGTCGCTGCCGGGCGTGGAGGGCGACATCAAGAAGCCCGGCGCCGTTGAGGGCGGGTACAAGCGGGTACCGGTGCGCGCCGCGGCGACGTTGCCGCAGCTGTGGAAGCTCACGGTCGCGCACCTGCCCGAGGTGACCCAGCCGCTGCTCGTGTACCGCAGCGCGGTCGACCATGTCGTGGGGGCGAATAGCATGCGGGTACTGCGTGGCGCGCTGCCCGCCGTCGAGGTGCGCACGCTGGCGGACAGCTACCACGTGGCGACGCTCGATAACGACGCGCCGACGATCTTCAGCGAGACAACCGAATGGATTGGCCAGCATGCCGCGCCCGCCGGCGGGAACGAGGAGCGGCAGCAAGGGCAACCGGGAAAACTGGCATAAGGAACGAACGACAGTGGCTAACGGGGACGTGCCGGACGGCAGCAAGGCTCGCGACGGGTCGGGCGGCGAAGGCGAAGAGGCGGTATGGCTTGACCTAGTCGCCCGCTACGACGCTCCCGTACCCGCCGAGGGCGATGCGGTGCCGTGGCCCGACCGGGAGGACCTGGCCAGCCCGGCCGTACCCGTGCCCCCTTCAGACACGCAGCCGCTGCCAGAGGCGCCTGAGGCACCATCGGGGCCGGCGCCGTCGGGGCAGCCGTGGACCCGGGCACCCGGCGCCGCCGGCGGCGCCGGGCCAGGCGACACCGTGAAGCCCGGCAGCACCGCCAAGCCCGGTGACATCGCCAAGCCCGGTGCGGCCGGCCCCGGCAGCGCCCCGAGGCCCAGTGGCCCGCGTGACTCGCCGAGACCTGAGGTCCCGGCCGACGAGCACTACATCCCGCCGCCCGCGCCGCCGCTGCCCAAGATCGACGCGGTGACCAAGGGCGCCTGGCTGGCGCTATTCGGCGGGCCGCTCTACCTGATCATCGCCACCGCGTGCGGGTGGACCGTCTCCGGCCTCGCCGCCTTCATCGCGGTCGCCGCCTTCGTCGGCGGGTTCGCGGTACTCGTCTTGCGGATGGACAGCGGCCCGCCCCGTGACCGGGGACCCGATGACGGGGCTGTCGTCTGAGCCAGCCCCTTCCGGGGCGACAGGATCGGCGGGGGCAGTAGCGGTCGCCGGCGGGTCCGGCCAGCCGGTGCCGGTCACCCCGGTTCCCTGGACATCAGTGGCCGGAATATCAGTGGCCGGAGTATCACTGCCCGGCGCGTCACTGGCGGGCGGCGCGCTGCCCGTAGCGGGGCTGGTCGTCGGCCAGCTGCTCGGCCGGGCGGGGGGCCGCGGCTGGACGCCGCGCAGCGCCTGCTCGAAGATGCCGAACGCGTCCTGGGCCAGCCCGGCCAGGGTGTCGCTGACCCCCGCGATCTGCGACCCGATCCCGGTGCCAGGGCCGCTGCCGCTTTGCCCGGTACTGCCCTCACGGTAACGGCGGGCCGCCCGGCAGATGGGGCACCACGCGCACTCCGGGGCCTCATCCGGCGGCGGCTCGGTCGTCGCCGTCTCCCAGACGTCGCTACTGCTGCTGCGCTTGCCGCCCGTGACCGTGGAGCGCACCCGGTCGGCGACATCGCGCCCCAGGCTGCGCGCGCCGGCCTTCATCAGCCACCGCTGGAAGTCGGCGAGCGGATCGCTGGCCGGCCTGGTGCTCCCCCGGCCCGGGCCGCCGCCTTGCCCGGCGTCGTAGCCCCGGCCGGCACTGCTGTTCTGTCCGGCACTGCTGTTCTGCCCGGCACTGCTGTTCTGTCCGGCACTGCTGTTCTGGCCAGCACCACTGTTTTGGCCAAGACCGTCCCGCGACTGCTCGCTGCCTTCACTGCCCATAACCGTTACGGTACCGCGACAAGCGCACCGCGAAGGGCACGCGAGGAGCCTAGGATTACTACCGGCCAGTAACTGTGAACCGGGCAGGCAAGCGAACGACGGCGGAGGCTAGGTGGAGGCTGCGGGTCCTCGGTCGCTAGAGGTCGACCGCGAAGGGCGCTTTGGTCGCCCGGAAGTGACCGACGTTCACGCACTCGGTCCGGCCGATGCGGACTCGCCGCGCCAGCGGCTGGTGGACGTGACCGAACAGCGCGTACCTCGGCTGCGTCTGCTTGATGAACTCGAGCAGCGCCGTGCTGCCGGTCTCCAGCCGCCGGGCGACCGTATCGAACAGCAACTCCGGGACGGCAGGCGGGATGTGCGTGCACAAGACGTCGACCGGCCCGTCGGCCGCGACGGCCGCGAGCTTGGACGCGAAGGCGGCCTCGGAGATCTCGTTTGGCGTGCGGTAGGGGGAATGCAGCCCGGCCCCGGCGAAGCCGAAGGCGAACCCGCCGACCTCAACCCGCCCGCCGTCGATGATCTGGTGGCCTGGCTTTCGGTACTGCGCCCACAGCTCGGGGACGTCCACATTGCCGTAGGTCAGGTACGCGGGCTCGGGCAGCGCCTCGAAAAGCTCCTTGTACTGCCGCCGGATAATGCCGTCGGTCAGGGTGCGCAAGCTGCCGCCCTCGGCGCCATCGGCCCCGCTTCCCGCGGCGGGCGCCATCTGCGCCATCAGCCGCATGGTGAGCTGCCGGGCCTCGTCGAATCGCTTGGCGGTGCGCAGCGCGATGTACTCCCGCGTGTAGTCCGCGCCGTACAACTCGGCGTAGATGCCCTTGCTCGGGTCCTCGTAGTCGAGGAACAGCAGCATGTCGCCAAGGCATATCAGCATGTCCGCGCCACCGGACCGGGCCAGCGCGTCCG
>JAICUO010000518.1 GCA_025935815.1 Streptosporangiaceae bacterium | reverse complement strand
TACAGGCCACCAGGCTAAGTGCGAAGCTCCGGGATGCTAGGGCGCAACCCGGGATCCGAAGGAGCCAGAAACGAAGAAGACAGGCATAAGGCATAAAAAGTGCCCCCAGAAGGATTCGAACCTTCGCACCTGGCTCCGGAGGCCAGTGCTCTATCCCCTGAGCTATGGGGGCTCGCGCTGCGTTGCGACGCTGCGAAACTTGCCTTGGATGAGGCTACCAGTCCCGGCGCGTGCCTTGGACGCGCCTGGCCAACACCGCCCCAGCCGGCACTCGAGGCCGGCGCCACCACACGCATCCACCGCCCGGAGACCGTCCAGGAGGGGTCCTGCCTGGTGCTATATGCCGGAAATTTACGGCCCTCACTCGGCGCCTCTCCCGCTGCCCCGGTACGCACTGCCCCTCGGGACGCGGTACTCTCGCGCTCGTGACGCGAGGTTTGGGCCGGGTGCTGGTGGTCGACGACGACGAGGTGATCCGGCAACTGATTGCCGTGAATCTGACCCTTGAGGGGTTCGATGTCGCGACCGCGGTCGACGGTCAGGACTGCCTGGACAAGGTTCTGGCGATCGCGCCAGACGTGATCACGCTGGACGTCATGATGCCCCGGCTCGACGGCTGGGAGACCGCGGTCCAGTTGCGCAAGAGCCCGGACACCGCCCACATCAAGGTGGTCTTGATCACGGCCCGCGCCCAGGATGACGACATCGCACGGGGTGCGACCGTCGGCGCCGACGCCTACCTCACGAAGCCGTTCGACCCGGGCGAGATGATCCGCGTCGTCCGCGAGCTAGCCGGCAACCCGCCCGCCCCGTCTTTCTGACGGCCAGCCCCGTTAGCGGCCGGTGATCACGCTCGACTTGCGCGGCGCGATCGCGCGCGCGGCCGCCAGCGTCGCCCCGGCCGCCGCCGCCAGCGCTGACCCGAAGCTCCGCCCGGGCGCCCGCCCGGGCACCTTCGCCACCCCGGTCGCCTTCACCCTCGCCGAGCACCAGCCGCCGCACCACTTCCAGGCTCTCGCCCAGGCCGTCGCCGGCCGGCTCGCCGCCGAGCCCTTCATCGCCCAGGCCACGGTCACCGGCAACGGCTTCGTCACCGTCACTGTCACCGCCGAGGCGCTCGCGGCCGTTGCCGCCCGGGTGATAACCGCTGGCCCGGCCTGCGCTGAGTCTGACATCCTCAACGGCGTGACCGTCCCCGCGCCGCCCTCCGCCGACTGGGCGCGCGCCGTCACCTGGGAGCAGGCGCGGGCAGACCTCGCCGCGCAGCTGACCCCTCGCCTCGCCGCCGCCGCAGGCGCGACTGTCGTCGAGACGAGCCCGGCTCAATCAGATCATCTGCAACGTTCCCGTGCTTCGCGCCCGGTTCCCCCCGACCTCGCCGAGTGGACTCCCGCGCAGGCGGTGGCGTTCACCGGCGTCGACGCGATGCTATTCGCGCTGGCCAGAGTGGCGCCTGGGCCGCCGGTCAGGATTGACCCGCGCGGTGTCGCGCGGCAGGTCCCGGGCAACCCCGCCTATGCTGTGAGGTACGCGCATGCCCGCGCCGCGTCCGGGCTGCGCTGGGTAGCCGCCCTCGGGGATTCGGGGGAGGCCGCCCAGTCGTGCCTGCCCGCTGACCCCGCGGACTGGGCGCTGCTTGACGCGCTGTCCTGGCTCCCGGAACGGGCCGCCGGAGCGGCGCGCCGCGGGCGGCCCGACGAGTTCGCCCGTTACCTGGAGGACCTCGCCAGCTCGGCCATCAAGGCCCTGCCCTTTGTGGGCCATGAGGACCGTGCCGCCCCCGGCGACAATGAAAGACTTGCCCTGACGCGCGGCCTGGCCGCGGCGGCGCGGACCAGCCTGGCCGCCGGCCTGGGCCTGCTCGGGGTCGCCGCGCCCGAGGGCCTGTAAAGGGCTGAGGACCCGCGGAAGCTGGCTGAAATTGCCTGTTGACGAGCGAGAATTGGGGATTAGCAAGTGAGTCGTGTCGCCCACCCGGCTGGGCCGCGCCACGCGGACGTGCTACCCGCGGATCACCCGCCGGTGCCGCCCGCCGACCTGAACGCGCTGCACCCGGACATCTGGCCGCGCGGCGCGGCGCGCCGCGCCGGAGTACTGACGCTCTGCGGCGTGGACGTCCGGGACCTGGCGGCCCGGTTCGGCACCCCGGTGCTCGTGGCCGACGAGGAGGACGTGCGGGGCCGCGCGCGCGTGTACCTGGGGGCCTGCGGGCCCGACGGCGGGGTGTTCTACGCGGCCAAGGCGTTCTGCTCGCGAGCAGTGCTGCGCTGGGTCCACTCCGAGGGGCTGGGCATCGACGTCTGCAGCGGCGGCGAGCTAGAGGTGGCGCTCTCCGCGGACGTGGATCCCGCGATGATCACCCTGCATGGCAACAACAAGCTTCCGGCCGAGATCGAGCAGGCCGTGGCCGCCGGGATCGGCCACATCGTGGTCGACTCGTTCGAGGAGATCGCCCGGGTCGCGTATTTCGCGGCGCAGGCGGGGACCCGCGCGCGGGTGCTGATCCGGGTGACCACCGGGGTCGAAGCGCACACGCATGAGTTCATGGCGACGGCGCACGACGATCAGAAGTTCGGCTTCTCGCTGGCCAGCGGCGCGGCCGACGAGGCGGTGCGCCGGGTCCTGGCGCTGCCCGCGCTGCTGTTCGCCGGCCTGCACTCCCACATCGGCTCCCAGATCTTCGACACGGCCGGGTTCGAGGTGGCCGCGCGCCGGGTGATCGAGCTGGCGGCGCGGATCCACGGCGAGCACGGCGTCTACGTCGAGGAGCTTGACCTGGGCGGCGGCTTCGGGATCGCCTACACGCCAGACGATGATCCTCCCGACGTGAAGTCGCTTACATCGTCGCTGCGCGCGATCGTCGCCTTCCAGTGCTCGGCCACCGGGCTGCCGATACCCAGGCTGACGATCGAGCCCGGCCGGGCCATCGTCGGCCCGTCCACGGTGACGTTGTATGAGGTTGGCACCATTAAGGACGTAGACGGCCTGCGCACCTATGTCAGCGTGGACGGCGGGATGAGCGACAACATCCGCACCGCGCTGTATGACGCCTCCTACACCGTCGCCCTGGCCTCACGGACCAGCGACGCGGAGCCGATGCTGTCACGCGTGGTGGGCCGGCACTGCGAGAGCGGCGACATCGTCGTGCGGGATTGTTACCTGCCGGCCGACCTAGCCCCGGGCGACCTGCTCGCGGTGGCCGCGACGGGCGCGTACTGCCGGTCAATGGCCTCGAACTACAACCACCTCACCAAGCCTGGCGTGGTGGCGGTGCGTGACGGCGCGGCGGTCGAGATCGTCCGCCGGGAGACGCTCGATGACCTGCTGCGGCTAGACGTCGGATGAGCGAGCGGATGAGCGAGAAGCGAGGATGAACGGTGGGAAGCCCTTGAAGGTCGCACTGCTTGGCTGCGGCGCGGTCGGGTCGCAAGTGGCCCGGCTGCTGTCGGAGCAGGCCAATGACCTGTCGGTGCGAGTAGGCGCGCCGCTGGAGTTGGCCGGGATCGCGGTGCGGCGGCTGTCGCACCAGCGGCCGGGGATCGACCCGGCGCTGCTCACGACGGACGCCGTGGGCCTGGCTACCCGCCCCGACGTCGACATCGTGGTCGAGGTGATCGGCGGACTCGAGCCAGCCCGCTCGCTCCTGCTCGCCGCGATGAAGAACGGCAAGTCCCTGGTCACCGCGAACAAGGCGCTGCTGGCCGAGCAGGGCGAGGAAATCCACGCGGCCTCCCGCGAGCATGGCGCGGACCTTTACTACGAGGCGGCCGTCGCCGGGGCGATCCCGCTGCTGCGCCCGCTGCGCGAGTCCCTGGCCGGCGACACCGTGCACCGGGTGCTCGGCATCGTCAACGGGACGACCAATTTCATCCTGGATCGCATGGATACCTCTGGAGCCGACTTCTCCGACGCGCTGGAAGAGGCCCAGGCGCTCGGTTACGCCGAGGCCGACCCCACCGCCGACATCGAGGGATTCGACGCCGCGGCCAAGGCGACGATCCTGGCCGGCCTGGCCTTCCACACCCGGGTCACCGCCGCCGACGTGCACCGCGAGGGCATCACCGAGGTGACGGCGGCCGACATCGCATCGGCCCGCCAGCTTGGCCGGATCGTCAAGCTGCTGGCCATCTGCGAACGTTCCGGGTCGGGCGTCGCCGTCCGCGTCCACCCGGCGATGATCCCCCGTACGCACCCCCTCGCCGCGGTGGGCGGCGCGTACAACGCGGTGTTCGTCGAGGCGGCCTCGGCGGGGTCGCTCATGTTCTACGGAGCGGGCGCGGGCGGAACCCCGACGGCGAGCGCCGTGCTCGGCGACATTGTCGCGGTTGCCCGCAACCGGCTGGCCGGCACCCGCGGGCCGGAGCTTTCCACCTACGCTGAGCTGCCCGTCTTGCCAATGGGGGATACGCTGACCAGGTACCACGTCTCTCTGGACGTGGATGACCGCCCCGGCGTGCTCGCCCCCGTCGCCGAGGCGTTCGCCCGGCACGGGGTCTCCATCCAGGCAGTGCGCCAGGCCAGCAGGGGCGATGAGGCTCAGCTCGTGATCGTGACCCACGAGGCACGCGACGCCGCGCTGGCCGCCACGATCTCCGAGTTGACGACGCTGCCTGCCGTGCGGGCAGTGGCTAGCGTGATGCGGGTGGAAGGGGAGGAAGAGCCGTCATGAGCGGTGCGGCCCCTGACGGGGCCTCAGTTCCCAGGGCACGATTGCCCTGGCGCGGAGTCATCAGCGAGTACCGGGACCGGCTGCCCACGGTGGCCGAGATGACGCCCGTCACGCTGCAGGAGGGCGGGACGCCCCTGCTGCCCGCTCCCGTGCTGTCCGCGCGGACGGGCTGTGAGGTCTACCTGAAGGTCGAGGGGCTGAACCCGACCGGGTCGTTCAAGGACCGGGGCATGACCACCGCGATCACCGTGGCCGCCGCGCAGGGGGCCAAGGCTGTCATCTGCGCGTCAACGGGGAACACCTCAGCCAGCGCGGCGGCGTACGCGGCGCGGGCAGGCATGACCTGCGCGGTCCTCGTGCCACAGGGCAAGATCGCCATCGGCAAGATGGCCCAGGCGCTCGTCCACGGCGCGAAGTTGCTGCAGGTCGACGGGTCCTTCGACGATTGCCTGGAGCTGGCTCGCAAGCTGGCCGTCGATTATCCCGTGGCGCTGGTCAACTCGGTGAACCCGGACCGGCTGGAGGGGCAGAAGACCGCGGCCTTCGAGGTCGTCGACGCGCTCGGCGACGCGCCCGATGTCCACTGCCTGCCGGTCGGCAACGCTGGCAACATCACCGCCTACTGGATGGGCTACAAGCAGTACTTCGACGCCGGGGTATCCGGGCGGCGGCCGCGAATGTTCGGCTTCCAGGCCAGCGGCGCGGCGCCCATCGTGGCCGGCGCCCCCGTGCGCTACCCGCAGACCATCGCGACCGCGATCCGGATCGGCAATCCGGCCTCGTGGACGCTCGCCGAGCGGGCGCGTGACGAGTCCGGTGGCCTCATCGACTCGGTGACTGACCGGGAGATCCTGGCCGCCTACCGGAGCCTGGCCCGCGAGGAGGCCGTATTCGGCGAGCTCGGCTCGTCGGCCAGCGTCGCCGGCCTGCTCAAGACGGCCGCCGCGGGCAAGATCCCGGCGGGCTCGCGAGTGGTCTGCACGATCACCGGCAACGGCCTGAAGGACCCGGACTGGGC
>JAICUO010000167.1 GCA_025935815.1 Streptosporangiaceae bacterium | reverse complement strand
TGCTGGACTTCGAGGACTCCCCGGCCGGCGGCTCGGCCTTCCCGACCGGCAACATCCGCGACGAGATCGGCGGCCTCGAAGTCACCTGCGTGAACAACGGGATGCCGGTGGTCGTCGTGGCCGCCTCGTCCCTCGGCAAGACCGGGTACGAGACCGTGGCGGAGCTGGAGGCCGACGAGGCCTTGCGGGAGCGGGTGCAGGAGCTGCGCGTGGCGGCCGGCCAGGCGATGGGCCTGGGCGACGTCTCGGCGACCACCATCCCGAAGGTGTCGCTGGTCGCCCCGCCGGCCGCGGGCGGGACGATCTGCACGCGCACCTACATCCCGGTCCGGGTGCACGAGTCGATTGGCGTGCTCGGCGCGGTCAGCGTCGGCACCGCGGTCTTGACGCCCGGCGCGGTCGGCCACGATATCGCGGTACTGCCCGGCGGCTCGCGCCTGTCGGTCGAGCACCCCAGCGGCGCGGTCGGCGTCGACGTCGAGCTGGACGCCAGCCGCACCCCGCCGCGCGTCATCCGGTCCGGCGTCATCCGCACCGCCCGCAAGCTATTCGACGGCCAGGTGTTCCCCCGCTAAGGGGAACACCTCGCCCGTGCCCGTATCGTTCCTGCCCCTTACTCCTCGCGCACCGACATCAGCGAGAAGCCGGCGCCCTGGTCGTCGGTCACCATGGCCATCCGCCCGTAGGGGGTGTCGGTCGGCTGGTGCACCAGCGCGCCGCCCGCGGCCGTGGCCCGGGCGACGGCCGCGTCCGTGTTCGACGCCCCGAAGTAGACCGCCCATGACCCCGGGATGCCCGCTGGCACGCCCGGCGGGTACGCGCCGATGCCGCCGGCCGGGCGCCCGTCGACGTTGAGCGTGGCGTAGGCGAAGTCCGGGGTGCTCATGTCACCGAACTCGTAGCCGAAGACCTCGCCGTAGAACTTCTTGGCCGCCGCAAAGTCGTGGCTCATCTGCTCGTTCCAGGTCTGCGCGCCGGCCACGTTGGCCACCTGCGCCCCAGTGTGCAGGCCCGCCTGCCAGATGCCGAACACGCCGCCCGTGGCGTCGGTCGCCATGGCCATCCGGCCCAGGTCCATGACGTCCATCGGGCCCATGATGACCTGCCCGCCGGCGTTCGTGATCTTCGCGGCGCATCCGTCGGCGTCATCGACCGCCAGGTACGTCGTCCACATGGCCGGCTGCTGCTCGCCGCCCATCTTGGGGCCAATGCCGGCCACGTTGCGGCCGCCGACCTTGGCGAGCGAGTAGCCCCCGACCTCGGGACCGCCTTCCTCGATGTCCCAGCCGAACTGCGCCGAGTAGAAGGTGATCGCCTTCTTGATGTCATCTACCGCGAGGTCCACCCAGCAGGGCGTCCCCTCCGGCCATGCCGTGTCACGATTGACCACGATCCCCACCTTTCATCACCCGTTGCGGCACACGCGGTCGCGCGTCGCCGTATCGCCGACGCTAACACCGCCGTAGCCGGTCACCGGTCCTGGCGTATAACTTCAAGCAGCGGGGGTCTCCGCAGATGGCCGGAAAATCGCCCATACCTCGTAGAATGGCCCGATGACGATGACCAGCCCCCCTACTGGCGTCTACTCCAAGTCCAATCCCAACGCCGGCGGGGAGAAGATGTCGCCGCGCGGGAAGCGGATCCTGATCATCGTCTCGGCGCTGATCGCGGCGGCCGTGATCGGCGGTTCGATCTGGGGCGTGGTCGCCGAGGACAAGTACGGCAACTCGGCCAACGGGTGCGTGAACCTCAACCTGGCCGGCAGCACCGGCGGCGAGCTAGTCCACAAGTGCGGCGCCGACGCGAAGGCATACTGCAAGGTCGCCTACACCACCAACGACCGCACCGCCCAGCTGGCCCGCCCGCAATGCCAAGCCGCCGGCCTGACCCGCACCAGCCTCGGCATCCCCAGCTAACCCGCCCCCAGCCACCCGCGCCCCGAACCACCCGCGCTCCGCGCCACTCGCGCTCCGCGCCACTCGCGCTCGGCGCATCTTGCTGTTATCAGCGCCGATCATGATCGTGTGTCATTTCTGGTGCCCTGGCACCGGAAATGACACACGAAAGTGGGTTCAGGCGCGGAAATCCACGGTCACGGCTACAGCTCCACGATGATCGTCACCGGGCCGTCGTTGACCAGGGCGACCTTCATGTCAGCGCCGAAGCGGCCCGTTTCCACGTGCGCGCCCAGCGCGCGCAGTTCGGCGGCTACCGCCGCGACCAGCGGCTCGGCAACCGGGCCAGGCGCGGCGTTGATCCAGGTCGGACGCCTGCCCTTGCTCGTCTCCGCGTACAGGGTGAACTGGCTGATCACCAGCAACGGAGCCGACACGTCGGAGCATGACTTCTCCCCGTCCAGGATGCGCAGCCCCCACAGCTTGGCCGCGAGCCTAGCCGCCTTGGCCGGCGTGTCATCGTGGGTGATGCCGACCAGCACCGCCAGGCCCGGCTCGCCGATGGCTCCGACTACCTGCCCGTCGACCGTCACGCTCGCCTGCGTGACCCGCTGCACAACTGCTCGCACGGCAAGTCAGCCTAGCGGCCCGGCCGCACCGCGCGAGCCGCCCGTCACCGCCGAGCCCTTACCGGACGATCACGGCATCATCGCTGCTATTAGGACACAACCTCCACCCGCGCGGTGACGCGCACGCAATAATCTGCACGTGATGCTTGACATGTCCGACGCCAACCCGGTACTCGCGGAGGTCGTCCGGTCCGGGTTCGTGGAGTCCCGGCACCGGGGGTCGCTGGCCGCCGTGGCATCGGACGGGACGTTCGCCTTCACCGCCGGCAACGCCAACTCGCCGGTGTTCCCTCGCTCGGCCAACAAGCCGCTGCAGGCCACGGCGATGCTCCGGGCCGGGCTGCCGCTGGAGGGGGAACTGCTCGCGCTGGCCGCGGCCAGCCACTCCGGCGAGGACTACCACGTCGCGGGCGTCCGCGAGATCCTCGACATCGCCGGCCTCACCGAGGCAGACCTGCAATGCCCGCCCTCGCTGCCCCTTGACGAGGCGACCGCGCGCCGGCTCGTCCGGGAAAGCGGCACTCCGGAGTCCCGCATTCGCTTCAACTGCTCGGGCAAGCACGCGGCGATGCTGGCGACCTGCATCGCCAATGACTGGCCGACGCAGACCTACCGGGAACCGGCCCACCCGCTGCAGGTTCACATCATGCGCACCATCGAGGAACTGGCCCTGGAGCCGATCGCGGCCATCGGGGTCGACGGCTGCGGCGCCCCGCTGTTCGCGCTGACGCTGGCGGGCCTCGCCCGGGCGTTCCGCGCGCTGGTGCTGGCGGCCGACGGGACGCCGGAGCGGAAGGTCGCCGACGCGATGCGCAAGTTCCCGGAGTGGACCAGTGGCACCACTCGCGACGAGCGGCGGCTGATGGTGGCCATCCCCGGCCTGCTGATCAAGTCCGGCGCGGAGGGCGTCGACGCGTTCGCGCTGGCCGACGGCACCGCCGCCGCGCTGAAGATTGACGACGGTAACCAGCGCGCCCGCACCCCCATCACCACCGCCATCCTCACCCGGCTGGGCGCGCAGCCGCCCGCCGAGCTGACCACCGCCCCGGTCATCGGCGGTGAAGGGCAAGTCGGCGTGGTCCGGGCTACTTTCTCCCGGGGATAAGCCAACCCCGGCGGCGCGGTGCGCGGCGAGGGTGAACCTCGCCTCGGGAGGCGGCTGGCCGTCCGCCAGGCCGGCCAGGATCTCGCCGGTTAGCGGCGCGAACTTGGCGCCGTGGCCGGAGCAGGCGGAGGCGATGACGAGCGGGCCGCGGCGGTCCAGGATGAAGTCCTCGTTCGCGGTCTCGGTGAACAGGCAGCTCGCCTCGTTAACCGGCTCGCTCACCAGCCCGGGCAGGCGCCTGGCAGTGAAGCGGATCGCCCGGCGTCGTTCCGTGGGATCCACCGCGTAGTCGCGCGCGTCGGCCGTGGTGACGGTGCCGCGGCCCATCTCCCCGAGCTTGATCGCGCCGGGGACCGCACCGTCGCGGCCACCGGGCAGGCCGTAGTAGCAGCCGTCGTCGCTGTCGTGGATGAAGATCGGCCAGGGAGCCGCACCGGGCGCCGGCGGCCGCACCGGAGCGAAGTGAAAGACCTGCTGCTGCGTGACCCGCAGCGGAGGCAGGTCCACCAGGCCCTCGAGCAGCGGGGCGATCCAGGCGCCCGGCGCGATGATCGCCACCGGCGCGGTGACCGGTCCGTTCGCGGTCGCGACGGTCACGCTGTCCCCGCCAACGATGACGCGCTCGGCCCGCGCGCCGAAGCGGACGTCGGCGCCCCGCGCCCGGGCGAGCCGCAGCATCGCGGCCATCGCGCGGTCGGGGTCGAGCACCCCGGCGGCGGCGTGGTACATGACCGGGCCTCCCGGGCCATGACCGCCAGCGGCGTCGAAGGCGTCGAAGTTGAGGCCGGGCCAGCGCTCGGCCGCTTCCCGCGCCCGGAGCAGGTCGGCCGGGACGCCGCAGGACTCAACGACCGCGCGCAGTCCCTCCGGGTCGCGGCCCGGCCCGTAGTCGATGCCCCCGGTGAACCGCAGGAACTGCTCGCCAGAATCCTCCTGCAGTCGCTCCCACGCGGAAAGCGCCCGGGCCATCATCCGCACGTACAGCCGGTCGGCGTAGGCGTGCCGGAAGATCCGCGCGCTGCCGTGCGAACTGCCGCGCTTGTGCCCGGCCGCGAACGCCTCCAGCACCACGACCGACCGGCCCCGGGCCGATGCCGCCCAGGCGGCCGCCGCCCCGGCCAGTCCGGCCCCGACGATGATCAGATCCGTGCTTCTGGCGCTGCGAGTCACGCCGCCACGATAGCCCGCGCGCCCCAAAACCCGCCTCGCTCGGTAAAAAACCACAGGCCAGGGCATACATCCACGGTGGTCACCGTCAATAAACATCACGTGTGACAGAAATCAACGCGTGTTAGGTTGCGGCCACCGCTCGCGTATGACAGATTTCCCGTGGCCTGATCCGCGGGAAAACGCGCGAGGAGCGACAATGCGAGCAGTGGCGGGGATGTTCGGGAGGCTCGCGGTCGCGGTAGCGGCCGTCGCGTCCTTCGCGGTCGCGGGAGCCGCCCCGGCGAGTTCCGGCGTGGACCGCCCCGGTCCGCCAGGCTCCGCGGCGCGCGCGGCGCTCGCCGCCCACCAGCCCGGCCTAGCGCGGACGGCAGCGCCCGGCCAGAAGCTGCCGGCCGGGATCCGGCAGGCCTGCGGCGCTGCGGCCGCACCGGGACGGATGTCGTGCTTCGCCCTCATCCGCAGCGCGGTGCACGCCAGCGCCCACCCCACGACCGTGCGGCCCAACCTGGTGACCCCCGGCGCGTACAACCCGGCGGACCTGCAAAGCGCGTACTCCCTCGCCACGGCGTCCGCCGACGGGGGCCAGGGCCAGACCGTCGCGGTCGTGGACGCCTTCGATGACCCGAACGCCGCCGCTGACCTGGCCACCTACCGGCAGCAGTGGGGCTTGCCCGCGTGCGACACCGCGACCGGGGCTGGCTGCGTCACCAAGGTCAACCAGAAGGGGGCGGCGACCCCGCTCCCGAAGGCGGATCTCAGCGGCGGCTGGGAGGTTGAGGAATCCCTCGACATCGACATGGTGACCGCGGTCTGCCCGAACTGCCACATCCTGCTGGTGGAGGCGAACTCGGACTTCTCCACGGACCTCGAGGTCGCGCAGGACGAAGCGGTCGCCCTGGGCGCCTTGTACGTGTCGGACAGCTGGGGCGGCTTCGCCCAGCCCAGCGACGAGCAGCACTTCCACCATCCCGGCGTGGCCATCGTCGCCGCCTCCGGGGACAACGGGTACCTGACCGCGTTCCCGGCGTCGTCGCAGTTCGTGACGTCGGTCGGCGGGACGTCGCTGATCCGCGACCCGCAGGCGTCGCGCGGCTGGGCCGAGACGGCGTGGAACGGGACCGGCTCGGGCTGCGCGGCCGGCTGGGCCAAGCCCGCCTGGCAGCGGGCCGACAACACCGAGCCGACCGGATGCCTGGCCCGCACCGACAACGACGTATCCGCCGTCGGTGACCCGAACACCGGGGTCTGGGTCTTCGACAGCACCCCGTTCGAGGGGCAGCCGGTCGACTGGCAGGCGGTCGGCGGGACCAGCGCCTCGGCCCCGATCATCGCCGGGGTGTACGCGCTGGCCGGCCAGCCGCCGCCGCGCACCTTCCCGGCCAGCTACCTGTACCTGCCCGGCCGGGCGGCCAGCCTCAACGACGTGACGTCGGGTTCCAACGGCCACTGCGAGAGCGTCCGCGCGTACCTGTGCCACGCGATCGCCGGGTACGACGGCCCGACCGGCTGGGGGACGCCCAGCGGCGTCGCCGCGTTCGCGCCGCCGGCCAGCGGCCTCATCACGGTCACCGACCCGGGGAACCGGGACGTCGGCGTCGGTCGCCCGTTCGCGTTGTCGGTCCAGGCGCTGGACTCGGCCGCCGGGCAGCCGCTGACCTACTCGGCCGCCGGCCTGCCCAAGGGCCTGTCGATCAACCCGGCCACCGGCCGCGTCTCCGGGACGCTGCCCGCCGCCAGCGGCACCTTCCACGTCACGGTCACGGCGACCGACGGGACGGGCGCCCACGGGTCGGCGTCATTCCGCATCGTCGTGGCGCCGGACCTGCGGACCGCCTACCACCGGGTCACCGGCCCGGTCCGGCTGACCCTGGAGCCCCCGGCCGTCAAGTGCCTGACCGACGCCGGCAACAGCGTCAAGGACGGGACCAAGATCGAGCTGTTCGCCTGCGACGGCCAGGCCGGGCAGCAGTGGACCTACCTCCCCGACCCCAACCCGGATGGCGCCGGGCGGCTGATCATCCACGGCAAGTGCCTGACCATCAGCGGGACCGGCAAGGCGAACGCCTCGAAGGTCGTCCTGATGCCCTGCACCGGCGGCGGCCAGCAGGAGTGGTCGATGCAAGACAGCCCCGTCACGCTGGCCAACCCGGCAAGCGGGCGCTGCCTGGACGACCCGGCTGACCTGATGGGCAAGCCCACGGCGAACGGCACCCAGGCCGACATCTTCGACTGCCTGCCGGGGCTGCCCGCTCAGGACTTCACCGTGCCGCCGGGCCCGGTGATGTCGGCGATCGCGGGCATGTGCGTGAACGACCCGGGCGGCAAGACCACCACCGGCACCCCGGTCACCATCGGGCCCTGCCTGGGCACCACCCCGCAGAAGTGGGACCTGTTCTCCACCCCGCAGGTCTTCCCGGTCACCCACGCCAGGCAATGCTGGGTCGCCACCGCGGTCGCGGAAAGCGACGGCACCATCGCGTACCTGGACGGCGCGCGGGTCAAGCTTGGCCCCTGCTTCAGCCCGTCGAACCCGTTCGCCAGCAACCTGTGGTTCCCGCTGCCCGACGGCGAGATCCAGCAGTTCGACTCGGGCCTGTGCCTGGCCGACCCCGGCAACAGCACGGCCGCCGGCCCCACCCTGGTCCTCAACGACTGCTACGGCGACCCCGGCGAGCTCTGGGCAGTGAGCTAACCAAGCCCATCTTCCACTCAACGAGACGATGCTTGGCCGCCGTTCACCTGCTGGCTCGCGCCGGTTTACCCGAGCGCGGCCAGGGCTTGCTGGACGTAATGCCGCTCTTCCGCGCTGAGGCCGGGGGCGGCCAGGTGAGCGCGCAGGATCCCGGCGACCTGGCCGGCTGATGACGGGCTGAGCGTGAGGGCGGCCTGGGCCGCCTCGGGGATCGCCGTGGACTCCGACAGCCCCGTGCCGGAGACGGCGTCGATCAAGAACGCCAGCGCCTCGTCCCGGTAGGCCTCGTCAAGCTCCGCGAGCGCGACGGCGGCCGCCGCGCGCTGCCGGTAGCAGCGCCGCTCCCCCGCCAGGCGGCGCAGCGCCGCCGCTGACTCGTCCTTCCACTCCGGGCCCCAGGTCGCGAACGCGCGCGCGGCGTCGAGGTTGACGCTGGTGCCACCGTAGTACTGGTCCTTGTCCGGGCCGACCTCCCGCCGCAAGACCGCCGCGGCCTCGGGCTGGTACGGCTCGCCGAGCGTGCCGAACTCCCGCGCCGCCTGCACGCGAATCCACCCGGGGTACAAGGCGATAACCGACCGCAGGGCCGCGGCGGCCTCGGCGGAGTACTGCGGGCCCAGGGCGCCCAGCGCCCGGGCGGTGTACAGCCGCTGGAACGCGCCGTCCTCGTCGCCGGCCCCCAGCCGCAGGTCCCGGGCGGGGTCTTCGGCCCGGCCCATCGCCATCAGGCGCATCAGCTCAACGTAGGCGGCCGCCTTCGGCTGGTCGCCGAGCCGCGCGAGGGTGGCGGCGGTCTCCTTGCGGTGGTAGGCCGACACCCGTAGCTGATCAAGCAGGCGCGCCGCGGCGACCGCCGGCCCCGGTGCGTCGTTGGCCGTCATGCCACGAATGATGCCGAAAAGCACCGCGTTGTTCACGGTGAATGAGCGCATCGGGCCCCGGGGCCGGCCCCCCGCCGCGCCTAGCTGGTGACGACGTCGATGGGGGTACCGGGCGGCACGGCGCGCAACTTCCGTTGCGCCGCCTCATGCAGCCGGATGCAGCCGTGGGAGATCCGCGCCCCGCGGGTGCCGATCGCCGCGTCCTCGCCGAGCGGGCCGTGGATGCCGATGAGGGCGTCGCCGGATCCCTCCCAGTCGGCGATGTTCGGCGAATGGGCCGAGGTGACCATGACGAACGGGCCATACCCCGCCTTGAGCTGCGGCGGCGCCTCGTCGAAGGCGAGGAAGTAATGCCCCGGCGGGGTCGGGTCGGTGGTCGTGCCGATGCCGGCCGGGGCGGTGAAGACCTGTTTGCCGTAGTTGTACAAGGCCAGCCGCCTGGTGGTCACGTTGATGACGATCCGGTAGGTGGTCGCGTTCAGCGCGACATCGTCGGCGGGCAGCCAGGAGGTCGAGCCGTTGGGCCGCTGCGGGATCCGCACCCGCACCCAGCCAGGGCGGGTCGCGATGACCGGGAGGATCGAGGGCCGGTACTCCCACGTGGACAAGACCGTCCCCGGCACGCGGTGGTTCGGCTTGTCATACCTCGGGGAGTTGGCGAGCACGATCGCCACCTGGGTAACCCCCGCCAGGGCGGGGACCGGATGGCCGCCCTTACCGGGGGTCGTGGTGACGGGCGGGCTGCTGGACCGCGCGGCGGGAGTACCCGCGCCCGCGGACACCGCCAGCCAGGACCCGGCCCCGACGACCACCACGCCGGCCAAGGCCGCCGCCACTACCGCGGGCCGCCTGGAAAGCACTTCGCGCAGGCCGGCCATCACGCGGCCACCGGTGGGACAATCGCCACGACTTAGTCCTTTTCCGTGGTGAATTTCCGAGGACTTACGCCCTCGCACGCAGGCAAGGACGATACCACTGCGCGCCCCCGAACGCGCGGGAAATGAAACGCCCAGGCCAGCGGCCCGTTGTAAGTTCGCCGAAAGCTCGCCGACAATATTCGCGAGCCGGTCAAATCAGACCCGGCCGCAGGCCTGGTGTCGCTTTTGCCACCCGGAGGATTCAGCCAGCCGCTAGGCTGCGAATCGCGGTCAGGAGTTGAATGGAATTACGACCTCAGGAACCCATTGCCCATGAAACCAGCCAATCGCCGCAGCCTCGCCGTGCTGGCGGTGCCCGGATCCCTCGTCGCCAGCGCCGCGCTGTTCGGGGCGGCCAGCGCGAGCGCGGCCAGCTGGCCGACGCCCGGCGTCACCGGGCCGGCGGCGAGCAAGGCCCCGGTGGCGACCGCCATCCGGCTCAGCCCCGCGTCGGCGACCGACCCGGCCGGCGGCGCGCGCACCCTCACCGCGCGGGTCACCACGGCGTCCGGCGCACCCGTCAGGGGCGCCCGCGTCCTGTTCATGGTGACCGGAGCCAACACCGGGGCCGACCAGGCCACCACCGGCGCCGATGGCACGGCGACCTTCACCTACCGGGGCCGGGTCAGCGGCATCGACGCGATCACCGCCTGCCAGGACGTCAACGCGAACCAGGCGTGCGACAGCGGCGAGCCCGCCGCCAGCGCGCTGCGGATATGGGCACCCGGGCTGCCGCTGGTGCCGGTGACCGGTTAACCCCCGGGCGCGGGATGGCAACTGGCAGTCAGCCCACGGTCGTTGCGGAGGGAATTACCGGAAGTGCCGCTCGATGCCGGACCAGACGGCGTCGTAGTCGGGCTGGCGGTGGGCGGCCTCCATGGCCTGCCTGGTCGGGGTGAGGGTCCAGCGGCTTTCGAACATGAAGGCCAGGGTCTCCTCGAGCTTGCGCGGCGCGAGCGTCACCGTGGCGGCGGCCGCGTAGGTGGCCGCGTCCGGGCCGTGCGAGGCGAACGTGTTGTGCAGGCTGGCGCCGCCGGGGGCGAACCCCTCGGCCTTGGCGTCGTAGGTGCCGCGGACCAGGCCCATGAACTCCGACATGATGTTGCGGTGGAACCACGGCGGGCGGAAGGTGTCCTCGCCGACCAGCCAGCGCGGGGCGAAGATCACGAAGTCCGCGTTGGCGAGCCCGGGGGTGTCGCTGGGGCTGGTGAGCACCGTGTAGATCGACGGGTCGGGATGGTCGAAGCTGACGGTGCCCATGACCATGAAGCTGGCCGTGTCGTACTTGTACGGCGCGTAGTTCCCGTGCCAGGCCACGACGTCCAGCGGCGAGTGATCGTAGTCGGCGGCCCACAGGTTGCCGCCGAACTTCTGCACCACCTGGAGGGTGTGGTTGCGCTCTTCGAAGGCGGCGTGCGGCGTGCGGAAGTCGCGCTCGTTGGCCAGGCCGTTGGCGCCGATCGGGCCGCGCTCGGGCAGGCGGAAGTTCTCGCCGAAGTTCTCGCACGCGTAGCCGCGGGCCAGCCCGTCGGGGACTTCGACGCGGAACCGGATCCCGCGCGGGATGACGGCGATCTCGCCGGGGCTGGCCCGCAGCGAGCCCAGCTCGCTGTGGATGACCAGCGCGCCAAGCTCGGGCACGAGCAGCAGTTCCCCGTCGGAGTCGACGAGGTACCGGTCGGTCATGTCGTGGTTGGCGGCGTACAAGTGCACCGCGATGCCGGCGCGGGTGCGGATGTCGCCGTTGCCGGCCATCGTGTACAGGCCGTCGATGAAGTCTTGCCGCTGGCCTTGCGTCGGCAACGGCAGCGGGTCCCAGCGCAGCCGGTTCGGCTCCGGCTCGACCTCGTCGAAGGGCGTGCCCGCCAGGTGCCCGTTGGGGATCCGCGTGAACCTGGGGTGCTTCGCCGACGGGACTATCCGGTAGGCCCACGTTCGGCGGTTCACCCCGCGCGGCTGGGTGAACGCGGTCCCGCTGATCTGCTCGGCGTACAGCCCCAGCGGTGCGCGCTGCGGCGAGTTCCGGCCGGCGGGCAGCGCGCCGTCCACCGCCTCCGTCGCGAACTCGTTGCCGAAGCCAGTGGCGTAGGTGAACTCGTCATCGGCCATGATTGACGCGCCTCCTCGTTGTCCTCTCCCCCTATGATCTCGCGGACTTTCCATCGCCGCGTGGCGGATGAGGCAGAAAACCATCAAAGGTACGCCAGGGATTTAGTGCGGCCTGTTGTATGGCCGCGCGGGGAGCAGAGTGAGTTAACAACAGTTACCGTAGATGCACGCTAATGAGGAGGTTTGCTCCGAAGGTTCTCGCGGGAGGTAGCGATGGCCGACGACAGGTGGGTCACCTTCGACTGCTATGGCACGCTCGCGGACTGGAATGCTTGCATGCAGTCCGCGCTCGAACCGGTGGCCGGCCCGAACAGCGGGCGGCTGATATCCGCTTATCATCAGGCGGAACTGATTTTGGAGGCCGGGCCGGAGTGGCTGCCGTACCGGGAGATCCTCACGGCGGGACTGCGGATGGCCGGCGAGCGGACCGGCATCCGGCTGCGGGGCAGCGCGGAATCGGCCTTCGTGAAAGCCTGGCCGGACATGCCGGTCTTCGCGGACGCCGGCCCCGCGCTTTCGGCCCTGGCCGGGGCCGGGTGGAGGCTGGCGGTCTTGACCAACTGCGACGATGACCTGTTCGCGACGACCGCGCCCCGGCTTCCGGTGCCGATCGACGTGGTGGTGACCGCCGAGCAGGTGCGCGGGTACAAGCCCGACCTCGCGCACTTCCGCCGGTTCGCCGACCTGACCGGGGCGACGCCGTCGTCGTGGATCCACGTCGCCAACAGCTGGGTGCACGACATCTTGCCGGCCGCGCGGATGGGCCTGCGCTCGGTGTGGGTCGACCGCGACCTCACCGGGCACCCGGCCAAGCTCGCCGAGCGCCGGATCACCGCGATGCGCCGCCTCCCCGAAGCAGTCGCCGACGCCGCCGCTGAGCCCTCCTGGTAACGCCCCGCCTCCGCCTCGCCGCCCTGCGCTCCCCCCCGCCTCCGCGCCCCCGCGCCCCCGCGCCCCTTGCTGTTATCAGGGGTAGGCGGGGCTGTTCGGGCCGGCGAAGGCGGCGGCGTCACTGCTGCAGGCCGCCGCGGCGTTGATGCCACCGTTGCTGGCCGCCAGCGACCTGATGCCGCTGGCGGAATCCGCGGGCGACGGCGAGGCGCCCGCGCCCGCGGTAGCGCCCGCGGTCGGGGTGGCCGCGGTGCCCGCGGTCGCCGACGGGGTCGCGTCCGCCGCCAGCTTCCGGCTCCCGGCGGACAAGGCGGGCGCCCCGCCCCGGGTCACGCTCGCCGACGGAGTCGCCGCCCCCGACGCCCCCGACGGGCCAGCGCTCACCCTCGCGCCGCCCTTGGCGCCCTTCGGCAGCGTCACGTCATGCGCGATCGCGGCGAACATCGCGTCCGCGGTCGGCTGGGCCAGCCCGACCGCGTTCGGGTCGTACGGCCAGGCCCCCACCGGGGTCGTCACGAACTGGACGTCCTTGCTGTCTAGCCCGTGCAGGCTCTGCCCCAGGTGCAGCAGGTCGGTCACGCTCATGCCGGAGTCGATCGTGAGGTTCGGCGCCAGGTCGCTGAGCACCCGGAACAGCTTGATCGGGTCGCCGAGCAGCCCGGTGGCCAAGATCCCCTTGACCACCTGCGCGGACATGAACTGGTCGCGCTGGATCCGCTGCAGGTCCGACCCCTCGCCGATGTTCTCCCGGGTCCGCCAGAACGCCAGCGCCGTGACCCCGTCGATGTGGTGCTCGCCCGCGGGCAGGACCAGGCCGGAGACCGTGTTGTTGACGTTGAACGGCGCGCACACGTTAACGCCGCCCAGGTCGTTGATCACGTTCACGAACCCGCCCAGGCCGACCTCGATGAAGTGGTCGAGGTGGATGCCGGTCACCTGC
>JAICUO010000811.1 GCA_025935815.1 Streptosporangiaceae bacterium | reverse complement strand
GACCTGGCCCCGGGCGCGGGCTTCGTGCTGGTCAACGACCACGACCCCAAGCCGCTGCGGTACCAGTTCGAAGCCGAGCACGCTGGCCAGTTCACCTGGGACTGCCTGGAGGACGGGCCGGAAGTGTGGCGGGTCCGGATCGGCTGCCCGGCCGCGGCGGCACCCGGCGAGGCGGCCCTGCACGGCGAGGCCGGCCCAGCCGGCGACACGGACGAACCGGGCCTGGACGTGCGGCAGGTCAGCCACGCGCAGCGGTACGGCCTGATCTTCACCGCCTACCGGGCGCTCCGGCCGGGCGCGGGGTTCGTCCTGGTCAACGACCACGACCCCAAGCCGCTGCGGTACCAGTTCGAGGCGCAGTACGGGGGCGAGTACACCTGGGACTACCTGCAAGTCGGCCCCGAGGTGTGGCGGGTCCGGATCGGCCGCGCCGTCGCCTAGCGGCAGGGCCAGGGCCATCATGATGCACGGTGAGTACGGGGCGCCCGGCGGCAAGCTCGTCTCAGCCGACGCCGCGCTGGCCGGGGCCACCGCCACAGGGGTGGCCGCCGCGGTCCCGCGCGCGCTCACCCGGGCCAGCGGCTGGCGCGACCACGACTGGCGCTTCATCGCGACGAGGCCCAGGATCCCGCGCTGCACATGGCGCTGGATGAGGTCCTCGCCCGGGAGGTCTCGGCGGGCCGCCGGCCGCCGACGCTGCGGATCTGGGAATGGTCGGCGCCCGCGGTGGTCATCGGCAGCTTCCAGTCGCTGCGCAACGAGGTCGACGCCGCCGAGGCGAGACGGCTCGGCATGACCGTGGTGCGGCGGATCAGCGGCGGCGGTGCGATGTTCATTGAGCCGGGGAACACGATCACGTACTCGCTGTACGCGCCGGAGTCGCTCGTGGCTGGCTTGTCGCTTGCCGGGTCCTACCGCTACCTCGATGACTGGGTGATCGGCACCCTGACCGAGGACCTGGGCATGTCCGCGTGGTACCGGCCGCTCAACGACATCGCCTCGGCGCAGGGCAAGATCGGCGGCGCCGCGCAGCGGCGACTGGCGGGCGGCACCGTGCTGCACCACGTGACGATGGCCTACGACATCAACGCGGACGCGATGGCCCGGGTGCTGCGCACCGGCCGGGAGAAGCTGCCGGGCAAGGGCATCCCCAGCGCGGTCAAGCGGGTCGACCCGCTGTGCCGGCAGACCCGGCTGCCGCGCGCCGAGGTCATTGACGCGCTGGCGGCGCATTTCCGCAGCTGTTACGGCCTCACCCCGGACACCGTCACCAGCGGTGAAGTGCGCGCCGCCCGCGACCTGGCCCGGGCGAAGTTCAGCGGCAGCGAGTGGACTGCCCGGCTGCCATGACAACGCAAGGCTTCCGCGCCTGCGCCGCTACGGCTTTCTGCGGTGCCGCCCACCTAGACGGTCGCCGCGAGCACGTGCAGGAACAGCCGGATAGTGTCCCAGCTAACAGCCAGCATCGCGGGTCACGCGCCGCGCCCTAGCGCAGACCCACCCCTCGGGCAGCTCTGCGGAGCCGAGGAATGCCCGCAGCCGGCTGGCGGCGGTCGGCGGCAGCGCGTCGTCGGCTCGCGGGTACAGGATCTTCTCTTCTTTCAGGTTGTGGTGCAGGAGCTGAGAGGCCAGCCGCCTGCACAGGACGGGGTCGATGCCGGCGGTGGTGCCGGGCCTGCCCTCGAGTGCGTCCAGCATGGCCCATATCTGGGTATGTTCCCGCAACATGACGAAGACCGGAGCCCTCAGCGCGGTCTCTGCCTCGCCCAGGAGCGGGAACAGGAACTCCTCCTCCAGGTAGATATGACGGCGCAGCGCCCGGATCGCGCGTACCAGCGGCTGCGGGTCGTGCGGTGCGGCGGTGACGCCGCGATCCCCGGCGTCGATTCCTTGTGCTCTCGCTCGAGAGCGGCCGCCAGCGACTCGGTTCCCATGTCAGCCTCTCGTTGTCGTCATCACGCTGCCGGCCGCAGGCCCATCGCGGCCAAGTCTGCCGGGTAGGGGAAGTTTCCGGGCTGGTAGGAGCACCAGGGGTCTTCCGCGTACGGGTCGCCGGCGAGGGTGAAGGCGCGGGAGCGTGACCCGCCGCAGACGGGGGCGAACTCGCAGCCGCCGCACCGGCCGGCCAGCCTGCCGTGGTCTCGCATCCCGGTGAACAGCGGGGAGGTGCGGTGGATGCCGGCGAGCCGGCCGGTGCGCACGCTGCCGGCGGACAGCGGGAGGAACCCGCTCGGCTGGCTGGCCCGTTACGACGAGGACGGCGAACGGTGACCGGCAGGTCCCGTGATCAGATGCCGGCCGACCGGGCCGCGTGGTGCGGTACCGCCTGGAGGTCCGGCTGAGCGCCGCGGACGTGGGAACCGGGTCGTGATCCGCTGGCGCCGGCCGGGCGGGGACAGCGACCAGGTTGCCGATGTCCTGGGAGTCCTGACTGCGGTCGATGATGCCTCCTTCACCGTCCGCAAGGCATCCGGCGAGCTGGTCGCGATTCGGCATGATCGCGTGCTGGCAGGCAAGACGTGCCGCCGCGCCGCGCCGCAACCAGGAAGCAGGAACCCGGCACCGGGGAGTTACCCCGGCCGTTCGGGAAAGGGTCCTGCCGGCGAGCGGCAGGCGCGGGCCGCGGCCAGGGAGCCTGGTCGCCGACCCCGGGCTCTTGGTGTGCAGGCAATCCGCAACCTCGCCGGGGCACGCTGGCAGGTGTCAGAACAGCAAGGAAAGGAACCTGGTCATGACCAGCGTGGTCTACCCGCCCGCCACCCGCGAGATCGGCGACCGGCGTCGTGAGCTTGCCCCGGCGATCCATCAGGCATTCGACGCGTTCAGCCGGGAGGTGTTCGCCGACGGCGCGCTGCCCGCCAGGACCAAGCAGTTGATCGCCGTGGCGGTCGCGCACGTCACCCAGCGCCCGTACTGCATCCGGGGCCACACCAAGCTCGCCCGCCGGGCGGGTGCGAGCGACCAGGAGATCATGGAAGCCATCTGGGTCGCGGCCGAGATGCGCGCGGGCGGCGCCTTCGCGCACTCCACCGTGGCCTTGCACGCCCTTGACGACGAACGACAATAACGCTCACCCTCCGGGCACCGGTTGACCAGGCTCGCGCCCACCGTGGCAGCCGGGCGATTTGGCAGGGCATGCAGGCGACCGGGCACTCCGGGTTACCGGCCGTCCGCGCGGGTGCGAGCGCCTGCGCTGCCCAGCGCTGCGCGTCGTCTGCGAGCCCCCGCTGG
>JAICUO010000881.1 GCA_025935815.1 Streptosporangiaceae bacterium | reverse complement strand
GGCTTCCTCGAAGTCGCCGATTGTGATCGTCAGGGCAGGCGATGAGAGGACTTCGCGTAGCTTGGCGGCCATCGCGGGACCGATCTCGATGGCGTGAACGGTTGCCCCCCGGCTGAGAAGGTCGCGGGTCGCCTGGCCGGTACCGGGCCCCACCTCAAGGATTGCCGGATGGCCAGGCAAGAGCCGGAACAGGTCCTCGAACATGGGCGCCGGGTAGCCGGGCCGTATCCCGTGGTAGGTCTCTGCCGCTCCGTCAAAGGACCTGCGTGGCTCTGCAGCAGGAGATTTCGTCATACCGCGATTGTTCCAGGCCCGGTGCTGGCTGGCCGCTTCACGGCTGTCCCGGAAAGCCACGGGCCCGCGCAAGGTCAGGTTCCCTGGTGCGAGGTGCCTGCCCGTTCGGCAAGGTAGCCGGCCCAGTCGCGGCGGGTGTGTCCGGCCCAGTTGACGGCGGTCTGGATGTGGACGCCGAGCAGGCTGGCCAGCACCGCGGGGGGGCAGGTCGGATGCCCACGCGGCGAGCGCGGTGTTGCGGGCTTGCCGGGGCTCGATCCCGTGCTGGCGGAGCCTGCGGGTCAGGGTCTGGGGTGCGACGGGCCGTACGGGCGAGCGGCCGGGGAACAGCGGGCGAGGGCCAGGTGGCCGGGGGCGGCCTCAAGCTGGGCGCGGACGAGGGCGGCGAGCCAGGGGCGGGAGGAGGACCGGGACAGTATCGAGTCGCAGGCACGTGCCGGGGCCGTGCTGCTCGATGTCGGCGTCGGTGAGCCGGGTCAGGCGCGATCCAGCATCCGGCGCAGGAGCGCGAACAGCACCCCGCGGCTGAGCTGGGAGCCACCGGACTCGGCGTTGATCGCGCGCAGCAAGTCAGTGGGCCGGGTGACGCCGTCGTTCACCTGGCGCAGCACTGGCACGTCCCAGCGGCCCGGGACCGCCGCCCGGAGCCGAGTCCACGGATCATCGCCGCCGCGATCATCAAGTGGCGGCTCGCCTATGTGATCGCTGCCCATGCCGTTAGCCTCTCTTACATCCTCACGCCGTCGCAACGAAACGAGCGCAGGTTCCGCAGGTGCCAGGAGGACCGTCCCCTCGGGGACGGACTGCCTGCAGTCTCGTCCAGGTGCGGCTGACCCGACGGGCGTCGTGCGCCCGGGTTGCTGGAGGCGGCCCGGCAAGGTGAGGACCCGTCCGCTGGAAACTGGCCAGGATCTCGCTCCGGTCCGGGCGTGGCGGCCTCCCCTCCTCCGCAGTGCGAGACGCCGTCCGCCGCCGGCAAACCCGGCAATGAGGACGCACAGGCCACACCCGGCAATGAGCCACCAGCCCGCCTGAGCACCAGCCCGCACTCGCGGGCAAGCTCCCGGCCGGTCCGGCGTGAGGATCTAGCCGAGGATGCGGGTGAGCAGCGCGGTGAGCGTGTCGCGCTCGGTGGCCGACAGGGCGTCCAGGATGTCGTGCTGAACCCCCGTGAGTGTCGTGTCCAGTTCTTCGAGCCGTCGCCGCCCGGAGGCGGTCAGGGTGATCAGGTTGCGGCGCCGGTCGGCGGGGTCTGAGGTGCGCTCGACGTGGCCTTGTCCGGCCAGCTCATTGAGCATTGCGTGCATGTCACTCTGGTCGATTCCGCACCGTTGGCCGATCTGCACCTGGCTGTCCGGGCCGAACTCGTCCAGCGCGGCGAGGATCGCGAAGTGATAGGCGTGCCCGCCGGCAGCGGCCATCGTTTCCTTGATAAGCCGGTGCGCCCGCGCGGAAACCTTGTTGAGCAGCCAGCTGGGCTTGCAGCGCAACCGGGCTGGCGCTTCGTCCATCTCCATGCACGGAGTCTAAGCCAAACCCTTGGTTCATCCCATGAATCGGATGTACTCTTGGCCTGACCAAGATTGGTCGTCCCAAGAGATTGAAGGTAGAAACGATGTCACTCACTCTGGACGAAGCCCGGGCCGTCAGCGACCGCGTGCGCGAGCACGCTGCCGGAATCGGCGCGACGGTGACGGTCGCAATCGTCGACGGCGGCGGGCACCTGCAGGTTCTCGATCGCATGGACGGTGCGTCTCCGATGTCGGCACGCGTCGCCCCGGCGAAAGCATCCGGCGTTGCGCTGTTCCGTCGCGACGGCGGTGATCTGATGGGCCTGCAGCAGGCGTACCCGGCGGTGTTCGCGCAGATAGTCGACGTAGCGGGAGCACCCATCGTGGCCGGCCTGGCCGCCCGGCTGATCTGGCGCGGCGGTGTCGTCGCCGGCGCGATCGCAATCGCCGGAGGGACACTCGAACAGGATGACGAGTGCGCCGATGTCGGGGTCGGCTCCCTGTCACCCTCCGCGCCGGAGTAGGCCTTCTTCATCGGTCAGGAACTCCGCCGACATGACCGCAACATAGCCTGGGCCGTACCCTAGCTGGCCCTCATCAAGGACCAGCCGCAGGTGCCGTTCCCCGGTGATCAGTACCCGGTCCGGGCACTCGCGGCGCGCTGGCGATCCACCTTTCCGCGATGGCATTTTCCGCAGTGCTCACCACCCCGGCTCATTCACCGAAGCAGCCTGCGGCGGTTTCGGACCTCCCCCTGCATGGGCGGTCCCGGAGAGCCCACCTCCATCACCAGTGCAGCACCACAACCAGCGACACGATCTCCTACATC
>JAICUO010000964.1 GCA_025935815.1 Streptosporangiaceae bacterium | reverse complement strand
CCGCCACCCGCTGTTCCAGGCCCTGCTGACCATGGAGAACAACGTGGCGGTGTCGGCGGCGCTGCCCGGCGTGCGGTCGTCCGCCGTCCCGGCCGGGACTGGGGCGGCGAGGTTTGACCTGAGCGTGCTGCTGGGCGAGGCTCGCGGCCGGCAAGGCGCGCCGGCGGGGTTGCTCGGGCACCTGCTGGCGGCGGCGGACCTGTTCGAGGCGGCGACCGCGCAGGCGATCGCGGGGCGGTTCGGGCGGGTGCTGGCGGCGGTGGCGGCCGATCCGGGTGCGCGGCTGCGGCAGGTGGATGTCCTCGACGCGGCGGAGCGTTCGCAGCTCGTGCGCGGGTGGAATGACACGGCGGCGGAGGTGCCGGCGGGGTCGCTGCCGGAGCTGATCGCGGCGCGGGCGGCGCGGAGCCCGGACGCGATCGCGGTGTGCGGTGACGGGTCGTGGCTGAGCTACGGTGAACTGCTGCGGCGGGCGGGCCGGCTGGGCGGGTACCTGCGGGCGGCCGGCGCGGAGCCGGAGACGGTCGTCGGGCTCTGCCTGGACCGCGGCGCGGACATGATCACCGCGATCGTGGGGGTGTGGCTGGCCGGGGCGGCGTACCTGCCGCTGGATCCCGGGTGGCCGGCCCAGCGGCTGGGCTTCGTGCTGTCCGACAGCCGGGCCGCGCTGGTCGCCGGGACGGGACAAGCCGTGGGCGAGCTGCCGGCCGGGCGGATCCCGGTCATCGAGCTGGATGACCCGCGCACGGCGACGGCGGTCGCCGGGTCGCCCCCGGCAGTAGCGGGGCCAGTCGCGGGCGGCCGGCTGGCGTACGTGATCTACACCTCCGGCTCCACCGGTACCCCGAAGGGGGTCGGGGTCACGCACGGGGCGCTGGCTAACTACCTGTCCTGGGTGCCGGACCGGTTGAGCTGGGGTACGGCCGGTGGCCGGTACGGGCTGTTGCAGTCGCCGGTGACCGACCTGGGCAACACGACGATCTTCGCCGCCCTGGCCGGTGGCGGGGTGCTGCACGTCATCGACGGCGCCCTGGCCACTGACCCCGGCGCGGTGGCGGGGTGGCTGGCCGGGCGCGGCATCGACTTCCTGAAGGGGGTGCCGTCGCACCTGGCCGCGCTGGCCGTCGGCGCCGGGATGAGCGGGGTGCTGCCGGGCCGGTCGCTGGTGCTCGGCGGCGAAGCGGCCGATCCCGGCTGGGCCCGGGAGCTAACCGTGACCGCGACGGCCGAGGACCGGGTGGTGGCCAACCACTACGGGCCGACCGAGACCACGATCGGCGCGGCGGCCGGGCCGGTCGATGCCGGGGCTCTGGAGCGCGGAGTCGTGCCGGCCGGGGCACCCGGGGCCAACATGGCGGCGTTCGTGCTGGATGAGTGGCTGTGCCCGGTGCCGGCCGGGACCGTGGGAGAGCTGTACCTGGCCGGGGCGCAGCTGGCCCGGGGCTACCTGGGCCGCCCGGCGCTGACCGGCGAGCGGTTCACCGCGTGCCCGTTCAGGGCCGCCGGAGAGCGGATGTACCGCACCGGCGACCTGGCCAAATGGCTGCCCGGCGGCCAGCTAGTGCTGAGCGGGCGCGCCGATGAACAGGTTAAGGTCCGCGGGTTCCGGGTCGAGCCCGGTGAGGTGGCCGCGGTGCTGGCCGGATGCCCCGGGGTGGCCCAGGCCGCCGTCATCGCCCGCGAGGATGTCCCTGGCGACAAGCGCCTGACCGGGTATATCGTCCCGGCCAGCGATGCCACGGGCGCTAACGGCGAGCTGGCGGCGGCTGCGCGGCAGCACGCGGCCGCGCGGCTGCCCGAGCACATGATCCCCTCAGCGGTGGTGATGCTGGACGCGCTGCCGCTGACCGCCAACGGCAAGCTGGACAAGGCCGCGCTGCCCGCCCCCGACTACACGCCGTCCCAGGTCGGCCGGGGCCCGGCCACGGTCACCGAGGAGCTCATCTG
>JAICUO010000599.1 GCA_025935815.1 Streptosporangiaceae bacterium | reverse complement strand
GCCGAGCGGCCCGTCGGCCCTGACCTGGACGGGCTGGCCTTCGGCGCCGACCTTGCGGGCTTTCTCCCAGTGCTCGCGAACGGTCTTGTCGGACAGCCGGGCATAGTGCGCGGTCATCTCAGCGGAGTCGTGGTCGAGTATTTTCTGCACGACGTGCTGGGGGACGTCCCGGTTGATGAGCCTGGTGCCGAGTGTGTGCCGCCACTGGTGCGGGGTCAGGTGCAGCGGTCGGCCGAGTTCGTCGCGGACGTCGCAGTCGTCCAGCCAGCGGTAGAGAGCGACGCGGTAGCTCGTGCTGGCGACCGGGCGGCTGCCTCCGGTGTTGGCCTTGGTGCGGGGAAACAGCACCGGGATCGTCCTGCCGGGCCAGCGTGAGAGGACCTCCTTCTGATGGCCCCTGATCATCTGGCAGAGTTCGTCATCAATGGGGACGAGCGCCTCGCGCTTCATTTTCGTGTTGTGGTAGCGCAGGTAAGGCGCTCCGGAGGCGTCGGTGACGACGCAGTCGAAGGACAGCGAGACGGCCGAGGAGATCCGCAGGCCGCAGCGGATCAGGACGATGGTGATGAGCCGCCAGTTCGGGTCTTTCCACCTGTCCAGGCTGGCCGGGTTCTCGACCTGGGCCATGACGTGCTCGGCGAGGAACCGCGGCAGGAGCTCGGGCGGCCGCGGGTAGTCCTCGCGGAAGATCACGGCTGTGGCCGGCAGCAGCCCGCCGTCCCACTGATGGCGACGGACGGCCTGCAGGAACACGTTCAGCTGCCCGACGTGCATGATCCGGTCCCTGGTCCCGGGGACCGCCGTGCCGAGGTAGGACAGGTAGCGTTCCAGCAGTTCCCGGTCGATATCGCTGAGCTGCACGTCTTCCCCGGCGGTCTGCAGGAACTGCCCGAAGTGGGTGATGGCGGTCACGGCGCTGGCGGAGTGGGACGGGCTGGTTCCGGTGACCAGCCGGTTGCGGGTCCACTGCTTGGCCAGGTCTTTCAGCCATTGCTGGGGTATGCGCCCGAACCGGAGGTGGGCATACGGCCCGCTGAATCCCAGTGACCGCAGCCGCCAGGTGTCGCGGAGATACTCGGCGTCCCAGCCGTGGCCGCGGGCCAGGTCCTCGACTGCGCGGTGCATGTAGGACAGCAGTCCTCTCTCGCTGCTGCGCGGGCGGGCCGGCGAGTCCCGGTGCCATTCCCGCACGGGCTTGTCGAGCAGCGATCGTGCATGGCTCCGGGCCAGGAAGCGCACGATCTTCTGCGCAGTCCGCGGCCGGGCCTTGCCGGCCATCTCGTCCCGGCGGCACTGCAGTGCGTACTGCATCTCCAGCCGCAGCTGCCGGGGAAGGTCATGCAGGTCAACGCGGGACGCGCCGTCTGGCTGCCCGCTGCCGGGCGCGTCATCGCAGCCCCGGAACCGTGCACCCGTCAGCGGCGACGTCGCGGCAGAGAAGTCCTCCAAGTCCGGCCTGCCCTGCTTGGCCCATCTCTGGTGGTGGGCATTGCACAGGCCCGTGCTGCTGAAGGAAACCTTGCCGCACATGCCGACGCGGCAGGCAGTGCCGCCGAAGACCGGGTCATCGGCGGCGAACACCAGGACGTCACGGCGGAATTCCGGCCGGATCGCGGCCACCAGTTTCTCCAGCAGGCCCGCAGAAGCAGAGTGCTGTCCTGCTTCCGGGCTTCCCGGACGGCTCACCGGCTGTCCTCTCCGCCGTCGAAGACGGTCGCGGTGACGCTGACCGTGACGCCGCCGAGAACACCGCGGGCGTGCAGGTAAACGGGTATCCCGACCGCGGACGGGGTCTCGGTGACCTCGCCGAGCCCGAGTGCCTGCTGCCATTGCGCGAACAGCTCACGTCGGCCTGCGGCGGGGGCGAGGACCTGGCCGGACAGTGCCCCGCCGGACGCGGTCACTGTCCAGGCGATCACGGGAAGCTCCGGGTTCGCCTCCAGGATGGCGGCCAGCCCGGCGGTGGCCTCCTGCTGCCAGCGGGCGCGGTCAGCCTGCGTGATCCAGCCGCCGGTCACCACGACACTTCCTTCCCCGTGAACCAGCCGGCTTTCTCCAACTCCGCCCGCGCGTCCTCGGCCGTCAGATGACCGTAGACGGATTCGGTCACGGTTACCGATGAGTGCCCGAGCAGAGCCGAGACGACCTCGATCCGGACGCCGTCGCGCAGCCACCTGGTCGCCGCCGAGTGCCGGAACCAGTGGGGATCGAAGTCGATCCCGGTCCTGGCCCGCAGCCGGAGAACGAGATCGTAGGCCGCCTGGTACGTCCACGCGTGTCCCTTCGGCTCCGCCCAGAGGCTGACGAAGACCATGTCGCTGTCGATGCCGCCGTACTCTTCGTGCAGGTAGTCGGCATACAGGCGGATCAGGTCCGGGCCGACGGGGACCGTCCGGCCGCCGGACTTTGCCCTCGCCCCGTTCGCGTTCTCCCGCGGCACGACGCTGATCTGGCACTCGGCGGCCGCGATGTCCTCATGCCGGAGCCCCAGGACCTCGCCGGCCCGGCAGCCGCTCTCGTGAAGGACCGCGAAGAAGAAGCGGTCCCGCAGCCTCGTGCAGGCATCGAGGATCGCCTGCACCTCCGCGACGGCCAGGACCCTCGGCAGCTTCCTCGGCGCCTTCAGCGCGATCGCCCGGCCGCGATACGGCTTCCCCTTGCTGACATGGTGCAGGAACGGTTTCCACCCGCCCCGCCCGCCCGTCCGCCACACGGCCAGCAGGTCGCCGGCCCCAGCCCCGTTCCGGGCCTGGTGCGCATAGAACGCGCTCACCGCGGCGAGCTTGCGGTTCACCGTCGACGCACCGACATGCGCCGACATCGACGGCAGCACCGCGACCTCGCCCGCCCGGCCCGCCGGCGGCAGCTGCAGCCAGGCCACGAACTCGCCGATGTCCTCCAGCCGTGCCTCGCGCCAGTCCAGGCCGCGGAACCCGAGAAAGCACCAGTAATCCTTGAGATCGTGAGCATAGGCCTTCACCGTGTTCGGCGACTGGCCGATGCCGGTGAGATAGGCCAGGAACCGGTCGACCGGGACGACCGGCACGTCGTCGTCCCCCAGCACGGTCCACGATCGGGTCCCCGAACCGGGGATCACCACCGGATGCACGAACATCGTCTCCTCCTTGAACTACGTCATGGACGAAGCAGGAGATAACCACGGATGAACCGGCATCCGGGCGGGTGAGAACGCTCGTGATGGACGCTAAAGACACTTCAGTTGAGGCTAGAGATAATCGTGAAAGGGAACCAGCCATCCCTCCAGCGGGCCGCCTTCGACGCCATCCAGGAACAAGGCCCGCTCGAGCCGGACCACACGGAGCTGGACCGTTTCCCACGGCCGGGTCATCCGCCGCTCCCTCTGGGGCGCCGACGCGGGGAGCATCGACTTCCCGCACGTCAGCCGGGTCGCCCGGATCCGCCGCGACCGCTACGACGCCGACGGCTCGCTGATCAGCAAGGAATCGTGCACTCCGCCAGCCACGGCACGCAGCAGGCCAGCGCCGCCAGCCTCGCGAAGATCGCCCGCGGCCAGCGGGGCATCGAATCGGTGCACTGGCTGCGCGACACCGCCTACGCCGAGGACGCGAATACCGGATACGCCGGAATAGGCGTCGTGTCGTATTGATGGCCTGGTCCTGTTGCGGTAGCTTCATGGACCGCACGTTGAATCACTGAGGGGGCATTCCGCCCATTCATCGTTTGTATTACCCAAAGTAGGCCCGCTCATACTAACCCGCAGTGGAAGGCCCGCGCCGTTTGGGTATATAAAATCACCATTGGGGAGTGTCAGGACTCCAAGGTCCTGAAAGGCGTACGTAGAGTTGGCGTTCGGCGTTTCGAGTTTGATTTCTCCGCCACTGAATCCGAGGGCGTAGGTCTTGGTGAAGTCTACGAATTCAAGACGGTCCCCGGGCTGTGGGGGGAAAGATGAGTGATCGAGGTCGCGGTAATACCACCAATTGCTAGCGGTGCACCGTTCCGATGTGATCGGCGCTAGGCGTTGGACTGCAGCGTAGCTGGCGCATCCGTTGCCAGAGAACGCGTGCAGGTACACGGCTGTCCAGGGTGATGCAGCCGCGTTAGCGGGCCCCCCGGTGACGCCGATGGCAGCTATCGCAGCTCCGCTAATGCCCGCGAGGATTTTGAGAAGTTTCATGAGCCTGCCTGCTTTCTTTCGTGGGAAGCCCGGAACCGTCTGTCCGCTGTGTCATGGCCATGCTGACTGCGGGGCGCGGCATCTGAGCGGCATTGACGGTGCATCCCGGCAGCAGGTGCGTGGCATCTGCGGCGCGCGGGGCTTAATGTTGGGGTGAGTGGGTTTACGTCTGGCTGTGCGCTGGCCGGCGGCAGGCTGCACGCGGGGAGGGCTGGGATGCGATTCGCGCTGCTGGGGCCGCTCGTGGTGGCGGACGACACGGGTAACCAGGCGGCGCTAGCCGGGCCGCGGCTGCGGGTCCTGCTGGCGGCGCTGCTGCTGCACGCGAACATCCCGGTGCCGGCCGGCGCGCTGGCCGAGATGGTGTGGGACGGCTCGCCGCCGGCCGGCGCGGCCGCGACGCTGCGGTCGTATGCGGCGCGGCTGCGCCGGGCGCTGGGCGGCGATCCGGCGCGGATCGTGGCCCAGGGTCCCGGGTACCTGATCCGCGCCGGACGGCAGGAACTGGACGTCGCGCAGTTCGATGCGCTGTGCGCTGATGCCCGGGCCGCGCTGCGGGCCGGGCAGTGGACCGATGCGTCCGCCGCGGCCGCGGGGGCGCTGGGATTGTGGCGGGCCGCCCCGCTG
>JAICUO010000724.1 GCA_025935815.1 Streptosporangiaceae bacterium | reverse complement strand
TTCAGCTTGCCCTGGAGAATCTGGTCGCGCAGCTCCAGGTAGGCGCCGTCGGCCTTGGTCGTCTCGCCGCGGGCGGGGTCGCCGTACGTCACGCTATGTCCGAGGGGTGCTCGATGGGCGGGTACACGCAGCGTAACACCTCTTGTCCTTTGGCTAGAACTTTATATTATAAAATCTCACCGGCAGGCATCGGGCCGGGTCACGCCGCTTACGAAGGGACGCGCTGGTGCGCAGAAGCACGGACCGGATCCTGACCACGCACACGGGCAGCATCGCCCGGCCGGATGACCTGATCGAGCTGATGCGCGCCCGGGAGAACGGCCAGCCCTACGACTGGGCGGCTTTCGAGGCCCGCGCGACGCAGGCCGTCGCCGAATGCGTCCGCCGCCAGGTCGCGGCGGGCCTTGACGTCATCAACGACGGCGAGCAGCGCAAGAGCGGGTTCACCACGTACCTGGCCGAGCGGCTGGCCGGGTTCGACGCGGTGCCCTACGCGGCCGGTGAGCCGCGCGGCTCGTGGCCGGAAGTCGCCGAGTTCCCCGAGTACTACGAGCGCTACTTCAAGACCGCGATGTTCGGGGCCATGCTGAGCCCGCCAACCCGGCTGGTGTGCCGGGGACCAGTCACCTACGTCGGCCAGGAGGCGCTCGCCATCGACATCGCCAACCTGCGGGCGGCACTGTCTGGAGGGGCACGGTCCGGAGCAGGGCTGGCCGGGAATGACTACACCGAGGTCTTCATGTCCGCGGCGCTGCCGACCGGGCTGGCCGAGCACGACAACGAGTACTACGCCTCACGCGAGGAGTTCATCACCGCGCTGGCCGACGCGACCCGCGAGGAGTACCGGGCCATCATCGACGCCGGCTTCCTGATCCAGCTGGACGACCCGGCCGCGGCGAGGCTGTGGGGCTACGCGGATGCCGAGCCGGACGAGCGGGCGCGGCGCGTGGCGCAGACCGTGGAGCTGATCAACTACACGCTGCGCGACATCCCGCCGGAGAAGATCCGGTACCACACCTGCTACGGCATCAACCAGGGCCCGCACATCTACGACCTGCGGCTACGGGACTTCATCGAGCCGATGCTGGCGATCAACGCCCAGGCGTTCTCATTCGAGGTGATGAACCCCCGGCACATGCACGACTACCACGCCTTCGAGGACGTCAAGCTGCCCGCGGGGAAGATCATCATCCCGGGCATGCTGAGCAACGGCGCGAACTGGGTCGAGCACCCGGAGCTGATCGCCGAGCTCACCGTGCGGTACGCGGAGCTCGTCGGCCGGGAGAACGTGATGATCGGCAACGACTGCGGCTTCGCCTCGCAGGCCGCCTCCAAGGAGATTGACCCGAAGGTGGGCTGGGCCAAGTTCTCGGCGCTGGCCGAGGGCGCCCGGATCGCGTCGAAGCGACTGTGGGGCTAGCAGTGCCTTGGGGAAGACAACGGGAGCCTTCGGGAAAGCAATGCGGGTGATCATCGCGGGCGGCGGCACCGGCGGGCTGGCTGCCGCGATCGCCCTCCGCAAGGCCGGCATCGAGCCGCTGGTGCTGGAGCAGGCGCCGGCGTTCACCGCGATCGGGGCCGGCCTCGGGCTCTACGCGAATGCCATGAAGGCACTGAGCTACCTCGGGGCCGACGCCTACTGGCGGCAGACCGCCGCGCGCATCGACATCGCCGAGCAGCGCGGCCTCGACGATGACCGGGTCATCACCTCGTCCTCCCTGGAGCCGCGGGCGGCGAGATACGGCGAGCCCTACTATTGCGGGCATCGCGCCGACCTGCTGACCAGCCTGCTGATGGCGCTGCCGCCTGAGTGCGTGCGCGCCGGCAGCCGCGTCGCCGGATTCGAAGAGAGCAGGCACGACGTTCGCGTTGAGCTGGAGAACGGGCAGGAGGTGCGCGGTGACCTGCTGGTCGGGGCGGACGGCCTGCGGTCGGCGACCCGCAAGCTGCTGATGGGCGAGCGTGATGCCCGGTTCACTGACGTCGTCGTGTGGCGCGGGCTCATCCCGCGGGCGAAGGTGCCCGCGCGCTACGACGCGAAGATCATGTCGTGGTACGGGCCGCGGCGGCATGTGCTGCTGTACCCGTTGCGGCATGACCGGCACCCGGACAGCGTCTACAGCCTGAGCGCGTTCGTGCCCGCCACCGAGGTGCACCGCGAGTCCTGGACGGCCTCCGGGGACCTGGCCGACCTGCACGCCTCGCTGGCGGGCGCCTGCCCGGCGGTGCACGATCTCCTCGCCGAGATGAATCAGACGCTGATCACCGGCATCTACTTCCGCGACCCGCTGGAGAGCTGGGGGTCGGACCGGGTGGTGCTGCTCGGCGACGCCGCGCACCCGGCGCCGCCCAGCGCGGGGCAAGGCGCGGGCATGGCGCTGGAAGATGCCGTTATGCTCGCCGCCTGCCTGCGCCGGGCGGGCCCGGGGAACGAGCGGACGGCTCTGCGGGAGTACGCGTTCCGGCGGCAAGCGCGCACCAGGCGGATGCTCGAGTCCTCTCGGGTTAACCTGCGCAACAGCCAGACCAGCGATCCGGTTCAGGTGCGGGCGCGCAACGGCTACTACCGCGGGCTGGAGCGGCTCAGCCCCAGCGGCCCGCCCATGCAGGAGTGGCTGCTCGCGCACGACCCGGTCGCCGCCGCCCAGCAGTCACCGGCGGAGTTCGAGCGGCACCTGGCGGTCGCGGGCAATCCGATGCGACGTCCGCAGGCGCGGCGGGCCTTCGACCTGTGGCGCGCGGCGCTGACCAGCGAGCACCGGGCGGCGGGCTGGCTCGGCGAGCGCCAGGGCTACGCCGGGTTCGTGCGGGGCACGCTGCCGCCGGGTGGCACGGGCGCGCCAATCGCGGAGGTGAGCTGCGACGGGACGCGCGCGCTGCGGGTCGGGCGACTGCCGCGGGGCAAAGCCGCGCTGGACACCGCTCCGGTGGTCTTGCACCTGCACGGGGGCGGCTACGTGATGGGCTCGGCGGAGCTGGCGGCGCCGCTCGCCGGGCGGCTGGCGGAGGCGGCCGGCGGCTGGTCACTCGTCCCCGACTACCGCCTCGCGCCCGAGCATCCGTTCCCGGCGGCGCTGGACGACGTCGTGGCGGCCTACCGGTGGCTGGCGCAGCACTATCCGCAGGCTCCGATCCTGGTCAGCGGGGAGTGCGCCGGAGGCGGCCTGGCCCTCAGCCTGGCCCTGGCGCTGCGTGCCGCCGAACAAGACCGTGCGGCCGAACAAGGCAATGCGGCCGGGCCGGGCACGCGGATGCCCGCCGGGATTCATGTCGTGTCCCCATTCTGCGACCTGACCCTGCCTGACCTGCGCTCGGCGGACGTAGGTGCGGGCGACTCCGATCCGTGGTTCAACCGGATCGCGCTGATCCAGCTGGCGGCCTGCTACATCCACGACGCCGACCCCAGCCAGGCGCTGGTGTCTCCGCTGCGGGCGGAGCTGTCGGGCTTGCCGCCGCTGCTGATCCAGGCGGCCGAGCCCGAGGCGCTGTTTCCCAGCGCGGAGCGCCTGGCGGGCCGGTGCCGCGACGCTGGCGTCGCGGTCACCTTCAGCCCGGTCGCCGATACCGTCCACTCCTTCATCCTTTTCGATTTCCTGCCGGAAACGGACGCGGCGCTGGCCGAGTTTGCCGCGTTCGCGCACGCGGTCTGCACTTCGGGTTGACGGTAAGCATACGACTGATCAGATCTTGTGCACCCGCGGAGATGTCGTTGGGCATGTAAAACTTGCCAGACTTGACTTTGCTCAACAGCCGGCGGA
>JAICUO010000924.1 GCA_025935815.1 Streptosporangiaceae bacterium | reverse complement strand
GCTGGCGGCGGGCGGGATAGCGCTGCACCTCTGGCTGCGGCGGCCGGCGCTGCCCGGGCCGCCTCGCTCCCGGGCGGCCCTGGTGGCGCTGGGCATGGTCGGCGCCGGGCTCGGCGCGGTCGGCCCCAACCCGTGCGACGTCGAGACGGCCTACCACTGTGCGCGGGTCGCATCGGATCCGGCCGTGCCGGGTGGCCGGACGCTCATCCTGAATTCCGCCCGGCATTCGTATGTCAACCTGCACGACCCGCGGTTCCTGGAGTTCGCCTACGTGCAATGGATCGCGGCGGTGGCCGACTCCCTCCCGGCCGGCGCGATCGACGCGCTGCACCTGGGCGGGGGAGGGTTCACGCTGCCCGGCTACCTGCGGTCCACCCGGCCCGGGAGCCGGCAGCAGGTCGTGGAGCTCGACGGCGGTTTGGTCGAGCTGGACAAGCGCTCGCTGGGCCTGGTGACCGGGCCCGACCTGCGGGTGCGGGTGGGCGATGCCCGGGTGGGCCTGGCGGCGCAGCCCGCCGCGTCCTACGACCTGGTGGTGGGCGACGCGTTCGGATACCTCGTGGTGCCGTGGCACCTGGCCACGAAGGAGATGATCGCGGACATCTCGCGCGTCCTGCGCCCCGGCGGCGTCTACGCCCAGAACGTGATCGACTACCCGCCGGACCGCTTCATCCGGGCCGAGCTGGCCACGGTGGCGGCGGTGTTTCCGCACGTGGCGCTGATCGCCCCGCCTCGTGCCCTGGCCGGCGAGGTGGGCGCCAACTTCGTCATCGTCGCCTCGCGCGCGCCCCTTCCGCTGGACGCGATCCGCTCGCGCCTGGCCGGCCTGCCCGAGCCGGTGACCCTGCAGCCCGACGCGTCCTTCGCCGCGGGCGCCCGCGTCCTCACTGACGACTTTGCCCCGGTGGATCAGCTTTTGTCCCGTTGATTCTTCCGGGTTTCCCGGTGCGCCGTCGGGCGAGCCGCACCTCGGGTCACAATCGGCACATGGGGCGGACGGAGCAAACCGGTCAGCATGCGTCGCCTCGGATCGCGGGACGGTATCGCCTCGTCGAGAAGCTCGGCACGGGCGGCATGTCGGTCGTCTGGCGCGGCTACGACGAGACTCTGGGCCGCTCGGTGGCCGTCAAGGTGCTGTCGCCCCGCTTGGCCGACGACCAGAGCTTCCGCGACCGGCTGCGGCAGGAGGCGCTGGCCGCGGCCCGGCTCAGCCACCCGCACATCACCGGCATCTTCGACTTCGGCGAGTCACCGCTGAACGAGCACCTGACCGTGCCGTACGTGGTGATGGAGCTCAACGACGGCGAATCGGTCGCCGCCCGCCTGACCCGGCGCGGCCCGCTGGCGTGGCGCGAGGCGGTGACGGTCGCGACCGAGGTGGCATCGGCCCTGGCCACCGCGCACGCGCGGGGGGTCGTGCACCGCGACGTCACCCCCGCCAACGTGATGCTGACCGCCGCCGGCGCGAAGGTGGTCGACTTCGGCATCTCGGCGATCGTCGGCGAGCGCGACGCCGCGCCGGACGGCAGCCTGCTCGGGACACCGGCCTACCTGGCCCCCGAACGCCTGGCCGGCGCCCAGGTCTCGGCCGCCACTGATGTGTACGCCCTCGGCCTGCTGTTCTTTCGCCTGCTCACCGGCCGGCTGCCCTGGCCGGCCGAGACCACCGCCGAGGCGTTGCGGGCCCACCTGTACGCGGACCCCGACCCCCTGCCGCCCCAGCCGTCGATGCCGCCCGAGGTGGCCGCCCTGTGCCGGCGTTGCCTGGCCAAGGCTCCCGAGGACCGCCCCGACGCCGCGTCGGTGGCCCGCGCCCTGGCCGAGGCGGTAGGCATCCAGCCGATCCTGCCGCCACTGCGAGAACTGCCGGACGACGCGCCCCCACCGGTGCGCGCGGCGGTGCCCGCCCCCGGCCGCCGCTGCTTGATCACCCCGGCCGCGCCCGCGGCCGCTTGCGCACCCGAGGGAGTGCCCTCTTCGGTGTACGACCCGTCGCATCCCCCTTGCGACGCCTCGGCTTCGGACCCCGAGGTTGCCTCCACTCCGGACCGCGACATTGCCTCAGCGCCGCGCCGCGATGCTGTCTCATTTCCGCGCCGCGACGTCGCCTCGGCTGCCCATAGTGATGCTGCCCCGGCTTCGCTTCGACAGCTTCGAGACTCCGGCCGGGGAAGCCTGGCTGTCCTTCGGTTGCGGGCAGGCCTCAAGCTGGCCGCCTGGCTGCGGCTGGGCAGTGTGCGCGCGTTGGGCGGTGGCCTGTTCACCAGCGGAGGCCTGTTCACCAGCGGCGGCCTGGGCCGGGGCGGCCTGGTTCGGGGCGGCCTGG
>JAICUO010000981.1 GCA_025935815.1 Streptosporangiaceae bacterium | reverse complement strand
CGCTTAGATGGTTACCAAAGCGAAGCAGTCGCACGCCTCGGATCCCGGCCGCTATCGGGCAGCGATGACACTGGCGTGGCGACGGTGACATATGGGGCATGTCACCCGGCCAGGAAGGAAAGCCTGACCTGGCGATCGGGATTGTCGACGTTCACGTCGACCAGCGCGATGGACTGCCACGTGCCCAGCGCGAGCCGGCCGCCGAGCACCGGGACGCTCGCGTACGGCGGGACGAGCGCCGGCAGCACGTGCGACCGGCCATGCCCGCGCGACCCGTGCGCGTGCCGCCACCGGTCATCGGCCGGCAGCAAGTCGGCCAGCGCCGCCAGCAGGTCATCGTCGCTGCCGGAGCCGAGCTCCATGATCGCCACGCCCGCCGTCGCGTGCGGCACGAACACGTGCAGCAGCCCGTCGCCGCCCCCGGCGGCCGTCCTCGCGAAGTCGGCGCACTCCCCGGTGATGTCTCGCACCACCGGGCTGCCGCCGGTCCGCACCCTGATGATCTGGCTCTCCATAAGGAACCGATCCTAGGGCGGGCACGACCGCCGCGGCCACGGCAGGTTCTCAGCAGCCGCGGACTTTGCTGACCGGCGGTCATTCCGCGCCACCCGTCACGCATAGTGCCGGAACGCTGGCCAGGCCGTCGTCCAGGGGGCTCGCAGGCCGGTGGCCACGTAAACCTGGGCCCCCTGCTCCTGGTCGGGCACCCCGAGCCCGTTGTCCCAGACCGCGGCCAGCCGGACGGAGCCGAACTCCCTTCGCAGCTGCGCCGGGTCAACGCCGATCGCCACGACCGCCGTGTCGCTGGCCGGCGGCGGCCCCCAGAACCAGAAGTTGTTGTGCCCGCTGAAGACCTGCGGCAGCCCGAACCGGGCGCCATAGCGGTCGATCGCGCCCGCCTCACCGTAGTTTCCGGCCAGCAGCGCCGTCCGCATGCGCTGCGCGGCGGGCAGCGCCTGGTAGACGCGGGCCACCAGCGCCACCTCCTGGGGCCAGGCGACCTGCTCCCCGAGATCGGAGTTGATCGTGAGCGCCAGGCTGTGGGGCAGCGCGACCAGCGACGCCACGGCCCCCGCCAGGCCCGTCCGCCAGAAGGACAGGGCGGAGACGCGCGGCAGCCCGAGCACTCCCGCCGCGAACAAGAACGTGTACAGCCCGCCGGGGTAATACGGCTTGCCGCCGATCGCGAACTGCGCGAGCAAGACGAAGACCGCGGCGATCCCGGCCGGCCGCAGCCGGGGTGAGCGCAGCGACCACGCCAGGCCGCGGATCCACAACGGGACCAGCGCGATGCTCGTGTAGACGGCCTGGGCCGGCCAGTACACCGCCCGGTTGTGCCCGGCCTCCCCGTGCAGCCGCTGGAAGACCGGCAGGTTCGGCCATCCGTGCGCCGCCTGCCAGGCAAGGTCCGGCGCGGCCAGCACGGCGATGACCGCCCCCGCGATGGCCAGGTGACGGCTGCGCAGCAGGGGCCGGGCGGCCGGCGTCGCGAGCAGGCCGATCCCCAGTCCCGCGACCAGGAAGCCGATGTTCCACTTGGCCGCGAACGCGATTCCCGCGCAGCCGCCGACCGGCAGCCACCAGCGCGGGTCGCCGCTGGTGAGCAGGCGCACGACCAGCCACAGCAGCACCGTCCAGCAAACGAAGTCCGGCGTCGTCGTGGTGAACAGGTGCAGCGCGGCCAAGTACTGCGCGCAGCAGGCGGTGGCCAGTGCCGCGAGCACCTGGGCGCGGCCGCTGGCGCCCAGCAGCCGGCCCATG
>JAICUO010000051.1 GCA_025935815.1 Streptosporangiaceae bacterium | reverse complement strand
GTCGCCGATTGCTTCGCCTCCATTGACTACTTCGAGCGCAACGACATCCCCTTCATCGTCGCGGTGAATTGCTTCGAGGGCGCTCCCCGGTTCGAGGCCGACGACATCAGGATCGCCCTGACGCTGAACCCCCAGGTGCCAGTCCTGTTGTGCGATGCCCGCGACCGCGAGTCCGTGAAGAAGGTTCTCATCGGCCTGGCCAGATACGTCATGCTCAGCCGGAGCCAGCCGAGCGCGGCCAGCCGCGGCTGAGGCTCGCTAGGCCCCCTCGAGCGCTTCCTCAACGGTGGCGAAGACCGGCATGATGTGGTCGGCCCCCGTCAGCTGCAGTACCCGGCGCACCGAGCCGCCCGGCGACACCGCGAGCCGCAGCCCCACGTCCCGCGCGGCCGCCCGCTCTTGGGCATGCATGATCGCGTGCACTCCCGAGGAGTCGCAAAACGAGGTCGCCGTCAAGTCGGCGATCACCGTACTGACGCCTCGAGACAGGACCGAGGTCAGCTGCTGGTGGACTTCATCGGAGTTGGTGACGTCGATCTCGGCTGGCAGCACCACCACGACTGACATGATCTGCCCCGCCTGATCACTCATGACTTAGCCACTCCCGCTACCCGCAGACTCTCGGTTCATCTAGCCAGGCTATCGCGTTCTTGGCGGCTGGCGGCTATTCCACGGTGGCGACGATTTACCGCCTTGATGGTGTGGAGGCGGTTCATGTCGTGGAGGCGGGCAGGCAGTGCACCTCATGACGTGGTAGCGAGAGATGACGTGGCATCGGGAGAAGGGATGGCCTGCGGCGCTGACCGCCGCGCCAGGAGCTTCCCGAGCTCCCACAGCGCCAGCAGCGCGATGGCCGGCACCAGCGCCCACCCGAACTGGCGCAGGTTGATCTGCGCCGTTCCCAGCAGCCGGTTGAACACGTCCATCTGGGTGACGAGCACCGCGAGGATGAACTCACCAAGCATCGCCCAGTTCAGCTGCCTGCTGTCGAAGGTGGCGGTCGTCAAGGCGGTGCCGGTCTGGCTGCGGCACTCCACCGCCGCCACGATCAGGCACAGCGCGAAGGAGGTGAACGCGATCGACTGCCCGAGGCCGATGCTGGCGAAGTGGTGCTGGCCGAGGGCGATCATCGACAGCAGGCCGATGCTGATGGCCAGCCCGGCCAGCCCCACGGTGATCATGACGGCGGGGGTCAGCACCGACTCACCCCGTGGCCGCGGCCGCCGCCGCATGAGCCCCGTGCTCTCCTTGTCGAAGCCAAGCGCGAAGCCGAACGGCGCGTTGACGAAGAAGTGGATCCACAGCACCTGCGCCGGGGTGAACGGCTCCCCGGCCGCGATGTTGAACAGCGTCGCCCCCAGGAACGTCAGCACGAACACGACCAGGAGCACCAGCACGAACCGGATGTACTTGGTGAGGTTGTCGTAGATCTTCCGGCCCTGCTCGACCGCGAACACGATCGTGGCGAAGTTGTCGTCGGACAAGATCATCCGGCCGGCGTTCTTGGCCACCTCAGTGCCGGTGCCCATGGCGATCCCGATGTCGGCCGCCTTGATCGCGGGCGCGTCGTTGACCCCGTCGCCGGTCATGGCCACAACCTGGCCCTTCTTCTTCAGCGTGTCGGCGAGTAGCACCTTGTGCTCCGGCGCGACCCGCCCGACGACGCCGATGCGGTCGATCCGCTCCAGCCGCTCAGCTTCCGGCAGGGCGGCGAAGTCGGCGCCGAGGATGGCCTCGCCGTCGATGCCGAGCTGCCTGGCGATCGCCGCCCCGGTGGTCACGTCGTCACCGGTTACCATCCGGACCCGGATATGGGCCGCCTGGGCGCTGGCCACCGCGGCCCGGGACTCCTCGCGCGGCGGGTCGACCATCGCGACCAGGCTGGTCATCTGCACGTCGGTGACATAGCCGAGCAGGTCACCGTCGGGGTTGAAGTCGGCCGGATCCAGGTCGCGGGTCGCGGCCCCCATGACCCGCTGGCCATCGCCCTCCATCCGCTCCATGGCCGCGGTGGCCCGCTCGCGCAGCGCCTCATCCCACGCGATGCTCGCGCCCGCGGACAGGGCGCTGGCCGCCCGGGCCATCACCGCCGGCGCCGCGCCCTTGATGAAGCACCGGACCACCGGGCGCCCCGCGGCGTCCCGCGCGGAGTTGAACGTGGCCATCAGCTTGTAGGACGGGTCGAATGGCAAGGTGGCCAGCCGGGGCATGCGCTCGCGGGTGGCGTCGATGTCCAGGCCCGCCTTGTGGCACAAGACCAGCAGGGCACCCTCGGTGGGATCGCCGACGACGGCGCCGTTGACAAGCCTGGCGTCGCTCGCCATCAGGTAGGGCAAGACCGAGTCCTCGATCGTCGCCGCGGAGCCCGCGGCGTGCTGGATCGCGCCCTCCAGGCTGTAGCCGGTACCGGAAACCGTGTAACGATCGGTCGGGTTCAGCACCTCGACGGCCGTCATCTGGTTCATGGTCAGCGTGCCGGTCTTGTCGGAGTTGATCGCCGAGGTGAAGCCCAGCGTCTCCACCGAGGGAAGGTCCTTCACGATGGCGTTGCGCTTGGCCAGGTCGGTTCCCCCGGCGGACAAGATGACCTGCGCCACCGTGGGCAGCGCCTCCGGGATGGCGGCGATCGCCAGGGAGATCGCCGCGGTGAACAGGTGATCCCAGGCCTGCCCGCGGCTGCGCCCGAGAACGAACATGATGATCATCGTCAGGCCGGCCGCCGCCGCGATCCACAAGGTGAGCCGGTTCAGCTCCCGGGTCAGCGGCGATTGCTCCGCATCCGTAGCCGCCAGCAGTCCCGAGATCTTCCCCACCTCGGTGCCGGCGCCGGTGGCGGTGACGATCATCGTGCCGCTTCCGTGCGTGACCGGCGTGTTCATGAACGCCATGTTCGCCTGGTCACCCGGGCTCAGCTCGGTGGCGTCCAGCACGCTGGCGCCCTTGGCGGCCGGCGTGCTCTCCCCGGTGAGCGCCGACTCATCGATCTGCAAGGCGCTGGCCTCGATGATGCGCCCGTCCGCGGGAATCTCATCGCCGGCCGAGATGAGCACGACATCCCCCGCGACCACGTCCTGGGCCGGGATCCGCGCCTCCGAGCCGTCTCGCCGCACCCGGGCGGTCGCCTTCATCATCGACTTCAGCGCGTTCATCGCGCTCTCGGCCTTGCCCTCCTGCCGCAAGCCGATCACCGCGTTGAACACGGTCAGCGCGAACAGCACCGCGGCCGTGCTCCACTCCTGGATCACCAGCGAAACGACGGTGGCCGCGACCAGGATGATCTGCATGTAACTGCGGTACTGGCGCAGGAACCGCAGCCAGCCGGGCGCGGGCTTCTCCTCCGGCAGGGCGTTCGGGCCGTTGGCGGTCAGCAATTCGGCCGCGTGGGCCGCGCCCAGGCCCGCCGCCGGGTCGACGTCCAGCGCCGTGGCCACCTCACCGGCGGCCCGGGCGTACCAGCGCTGCTGGACCGGTATGGCCAGCTGCTCAGTGGAATTCGTCGTGGTCATCACGGCTCACCTCAATGACTCGGTGCCCGGCACGGGATGGCTGGGAGTACGGGTATGCGGTCGCCTCCTCCAGGCGAAGTCGAGGACAACGCTCAGCGCCACGATGACGAGCAAGGTGAAGATCGAGGCGGCCTCGTGGATCAAGGTGGTGGTACCGCCATTCGGTGATGCCACGTCGGCTTCGGCTTGCCCCCACCCATCCTTTCCGGGCGGTCCCCGCCCGGCCTCACCCTTCCGGGGGTGATCCGCGCGGCCCATTGCCCGCCGCGTCACAGCAGCCGCAGGTCTATCGCCCGCTCGACGGCGTCCGAGCGGGAGCCGACGCCGAGCTTTTGGTAGATGGACCGCAGGTGGGTCTTGACCGTATTGCGGGAGATGTACAAGGTCGCCGCTATCTCCAGGTAGGTGCTGGTCGGCAGGAGCTCCAGGATCCGCTGCTCGGCAGCGGTCAGCGGCTCGGCCAGCCCGTGCCCCGTCTGGAAGACGGGCTGCAGCGCGGCGTGGACCTCCAGGGCGGCATCGGTCATCCGCTCGGTGAAGGGGTCGCGTTGCATCCGCGCCGCGTGCATGATCACGTAGCTGGCGAGCTGGGGCGCGCTGGTGACGACGGTGTTGAGGAAGCGGCGATTGCGGGCGGCCTGCAAGACGCCGCCGACGATCCCGGCGGCCGCCGGGTCATCGCGCTCGATCGCCACCGCGGCCAGGAGCGCCTGGCGCACGATGTCCTCCCGAGGCGTCAGTGAGCCGTCGGCGGTCGACTGGAGGTGATCGTGCGCGGCTGCGTGGTCGCCAGCGGCGAGGGCGACCTTGGCCAGCAGCGTGCCGCGGCGCCCGGCGGTCAGCCGGCCCGCCAGCTCGGCGGGGGAGTGCCGGTCACCGGCGGCCAGCCGGATCAGGGCCTCGGATTCGTCGGCCCGGGCCAGCAAGGCCGGCGGGGACGTGTCCAGGACCGCCCGCGCCGCCGCGACGGTGGTGAGGGCGCCGCGGACCTCGCCCCGGGCTGCCCAGATGGCGCTGCGGTCGAGCAACGCGAGGAACTCCTGCAGCGGGCGCCGCTGCTCGATGATCGCCAGCACCCGCTCGATGAGCCGCTCGGCGGCGTCGAGGTCGCGCCGCTCGAGCGCCAGCCCGGCGAGTACGCGCAGGTGATCGACGGCGAAGAAGTGCTCGCTGAACCCGAGCCTGCGGGCCTGCGCGTCAGCGGCTTGCGCCGCGGCGGCGGCCTCCGCGAGGCGGCCCGCCTCGAACCACGCCAGCGCCCTGGCGCCGGGCACCACCACCTGCCTGACCACCTCGCTGAAGGTCGGCACCTCGAGAGCGGCGGCCGCCTCGCGCTCAACCGCGGGGAAGTCTTCCAGGCAGTTGTAGACATCCATCAAGAGCATGGGGACCGCGAGGTTCCACTCGTCGGTGAGCGGCAGGCGCTGCTGGAGGACCCGGGCGGCGTGCGCCTCCTCGACGGCCTGGTGCACGTTCCCGGTCACGGCATGCTGGAAGGCCCGGATCGCGGTGAACCGGGCGGCCCGCCGGGGATCGTCAGCCAGCGTCGGCTGGGTCCGCTCGAGCACGTCAAGGTACTGATCGGCGCGGGCCGTGTCCCCCCACAGCAGCAGGTCGGCGGCCACCGCGAGCAGCCGGTCAGGCGCCCCGGCGAACTCGGCCGGGTTGATCACGCCAAGGTCCAGGGGCCCCGGCATCACCGGGTCGGCCACGAAATCGGGCACCACCTTGTCCTGGAGCAGCCCGAGCGCCCGGTCCGCCTGGCGCGCCGCGATGAAGTGCCGCGCCGCCCGCCGTACCTCTCCCGCCGACTCATACCATTCGGCGGCCCGCGACTGCAGTTGCCGCTCCCGGGCCCGGTCCCGGGCCCGTAGCTCGGCGTGGAGCACCTGGCGCACCAGGTGGTGGTAACGGAAAGTCGTCCGGTTATCGTCGAGTGCCACCAGGAACAGGTGCGCGCCGTCGATGTGGCGCAGCATCGCCGCGGCGCCGGGCCGGCCGGTGACTGCCTCGCAGATGTCAGCGGCCAGCGTCCCCAGAATGGACGTGTCCAGCATGAACCGCGCCACCTCGGGTGGCTGCTGCTCCAGGACCTCGGAGGTGAAGTAGGCGGCGATGGTCTCGCTGGGGACGTCCAGGGCCTGCGCCACCTGGGCCGGATCCCGGCTGGCGCGCAGCGACAGCGCCGCCATCTGCAAGGCCGCGGCCCACCCCTCACTGCGCTGGTGGAGCAGCGCCAGGTCCGCGTCGCTGATCCTGACATCGAAGTTGTCCAGCAGGTCACGGCTGTCGGTCACCGAGAAGTACAGGTCACGGTCGCGGATCTCGCACAGCTCACCCGACATGCGCAGCCGGTGCTGCCGCAACGCGGGGTCGAAGCGCCCGGAAAGCACCAGTTGCGCGGTCTGGGCGGGCCAGCGCTCGATGAGCTCGATCATGTCCCTGGCCACGGCGCTGGCGTAGTGGAAGTCGTCCACGACGACCACCGATCCGGCGGGCAGCTTCGCGGCGTCGTCGGCCAGCGATGCCGTGATGTCGGCCGACATCCTCCCGTCCATGGCCAGGAGGTCGGCGGCGTCGGCGCCGAATCCCGGTTGGATGGCGCGGGGCGCCTCGGCGAACGCCGCCCAGAACCGGAGTGGGTCGGCGTCGGCCGGGTCGCCCGACAGCCAGGAGGTCGTCCCCGGGGACCGGGTCGCCGCCCAGTCGGCTAGTAGCACGCTCTTGCCCGCCCCGGCCGACCCGACCACGACCGTCAGCCGCTGGCTGGCCCCGGCGGCCAGCAGCCCGTGCAGGGCTGGCCGCGACACCAGCGTGGCAGGCAGTACCGGCGGGCGAAACTTCGCCCGCGCGAACTGGGCCACCCGCTGCCCCCGCCCCGGACCGCGCGCCATTGCCTCGTGAGCATGCAACGACATAGTGTAACGATCCCCCCAGGAGGCTAGCAGCGCATCACCCGCTTCGGGTTATCTGGCGAAACGTCATGACCGCGGCCCGTGCCCGGGGGCGCCGCGAAGGTCGCTAGTCACCTCAAACGGGCGATGCCACCCGGGCAGGCGCCAGGCAGGCTTGGTGACGGGTGAGCACCTGCCTGCAAGAGCGGTGATAGGGAGAGGTGATGGCCGGTGCGAGCGCAGACATACGAGATCACCTTTCTGGGACAGGCCAACTCGGCGTTGCGCGCAGAGTTCGACGACTGCGAGGTAACGGTCGGTCATGGGATCACGACCCTGCGAGCGGATTTTCCCGATCAGGGTGCGCTCACCGGGCTCATGGAGCGGATCAGCAGCCTGAAGCTCGACGTGATCGACGTGAGCCTGGTGGCCCCGCCGCCCGAGTAACCGCCCGAGTAACCGTCCGAGTAACCGTCCGGCGCGGGGGTCGCCCGCCCGCCCATCGGCCGGCGGATGTTCCGACAGCATGATCCCGGGAAGTACGCAACCCCGCCGGGCAATGTCGACGGTTAGTACGGTCAAGCAACCTATCCTGGATAGACTTTGGCATCAATGGCTCCTGAGACCGCCGCAGCTGGCCGGGACACGGCCGGCCAGGACAACGACGGCTTCCGCCCCGATATCCAGGGCCTGCGGGCGCTGGCGGTGTCGATGGTGGTCATCTATCACCTCCAGCCGTCGCTGCTGCCCGGCGGGTTCGCCGGGGTGGACGTGTTCTTCGTCATCTCCGGTTTCCTCATCACCGGGCACCTGCTGCGCGAGTACCGCAAGGCCGGCACGGTCTCGCTCGTCGGCTTCTGGGGAAGGCGCGCCCGGCGGCTGCTGCCCGCCGCCGTGGTCGTCCTCGCGGCGACCTGGGTCGCCTCGCTGCTGATCCTGCCGTCGACGCAGCTGTCGCAGACGGCGGCGCAGGTGCGCGCGAGCGCCCTGTACTTCCAGAACTGGCAGCTGGCCAGCGACGCGGTCGACTACCTGAAGTCCACCGCGGCCGCCACCCCGGTCCAGCACTTCTGGTCCCTGTCGGTCGAGGAGCAGTTCTACCTCGCCTGGCCCCTGCTGTTCCTGGTGGCGGGGGTAGGCGTCGCGCGAAGGGGCGCAGCGTCCGGGAAGCCAGGGAAGTCCGGGAAGGTCATCCTGGCCTGCCTGGCGGTGGCGCTCACCCTGGGCTCGCTCGGCTACTCCGCGTGGGAGACGAGGGCCAACCCGGCGGCGGCTTACTTCGTTACGTCGACCAGGATCTGGGAACTGGGCGCGGGCGGGCTGGTGGCCCTGCTGCCGGCCGGGGCCGCGCGGGCGCTGGGCCGGCAGGGGTGGCTCGGCTGGGCGGGCCTGGCCACGGCGGTCACCTCGGCCTTCGTGCTGCACGCGAGCGCGGCGTTCCCGGGGGTGATCGCGCTGCTGCCCGTGGGCGGCACGGCGGCGGCGATCGCCTGCGGGGCGGCGCGGGGCAATTACGGGCCGGCCCGGCTGACGTCCCTGCCGCCGCTGGTGTTCCTCGGCGGGATCTCCTACTCGCTGTACCTGTGGCACTGGCCGCTGATCGTGCTGTGGACCTCCTACTGGGGTCACCGGGTCAACGCGATCACCGGCCCGCTGCTGGCCGCCGACGCGGTACTGCTGTCCTGGCTCACCAAGATGCTCATCGAGGACCGGGTGCGCCAGGCGCGGCTGCTGGCCGGGCACAGCTGGCGATCGGTGTCGGTGGCGCTGGCCGCGGTTGTCCCCGTCGCCCTGGTGACCGGGTTCCTGGTGGCCCATCCCACGTGGAGCGGCCGGCTGGGCCCCGGGTACCCCGGCGCCGCCGTCCTCGCCGACACCGTCCTCGGCGATGCCCGCAATTCCGCCGGCACCGGGCCGGGGAGCACCGGGTCAGGGCGCACCGGGCCGGCGCCCGGCGCGGCCGCGGCGCTGCCCGTGCTGCCGCCCATTGACGCTCCCACGCCGACGCTGCGGCCCGCCTACTGGCAAGAAGGCTGCCTGGCCGACCAGCGCGCGACCACCCCGAAGCCCTGCGTCTTCGGGGACACCACGCACCCCCGGCTGACCGTGGCCCTGGTCGGCGACTCCATCGCCGGGAACTGGTTCCCCGCGCTCAACGCGATCGCCGAAGACCAGCACTGGAAGCTTGTCACCGAACTGCACGGCAACTGCGCCTGGACCTCCACCATGCTGTTCTACGGGCCAACGTCGGGGCCCTACACCCAATGCCACCAGTGGGGCGCCGCCGTGCTGCACGACCTGACCACCACGATCCGGCCCGACGTGGTCATCACCAGTGGCCGTGCGATAACGGAGCCAGTCAATCATCCGCGCGTGGACGCCCAGGCCCGGGCGGAGGTCGGGGCCGGCATGGCGGACTACTGGGGTGACCTGATCCGGCGCGGCATCGCGGTGATCGCCATCCGCGAGACGCCGGAGTTGCGACTGGACCCGCCGACGTGCCTGGCGAAGAACACCGGTGACCAAGTGGCCTGCGGCGTCCCGGTCGCCCTCGCTATCGTCGCCGACCCGCCATCGTCGTACGCGGCCCGCGCCCTGGGCGGGCAGGTCACGGTCGTCAACCTGGACTCGCTGATCTGCGGCCCGCAAGACTGCGATCCAGTCGTCGGGAACGTCCTGGTGTACTTCGACAGCCACCACCTGACCAGCGCCTACGTGCAGACCATGGCCCCCTTCGTCCGCCAGCGCCTGCTAGCCGCCAGCCCCGAACTGCGAAGGGACGGCGCCCCCTCCCCGTCCTAACGAGCCGCGGCGCCCGCCCCGTTCAGCACTCCGGTGTCGCTCCAGCCCCAGAGGCAACGGAGGCCGCAATCACCCCGTGCCACGTCGGGCGGACCAGGACATGGACTGCCGATGGGGCGGTATTTCATATGTGTTTTGGCTTTGCGGGGTTATAACCCCGCAAAACCCAAACATATAAGCGATTCAGTCCGTGCCGCCCGCGCCGAAACGGGCATTCCCGGCATGCCGCGCCGGATGCAGTAGGCGGCATTTTGCCAGGCACCGTAGATGACTCGCAATCATGTTTTCGAAGAGGAAACGTGACCTTCGCGCCTGTTGAATGAGGGGGCATATAGGACTTACCGGCACGTATGGTGCCTTCGATCATCGAGGCGGGGGAGGCCCTCCCCGCTGACCCTCGCGTTATCAGCAGGTACCTGCTTACGATGGGCTCATGAGTCCGCTCTCAGGAGTGCTCGGCGAAGCCTGGGCCACCTACCGGCGCCACTTCCAGCACTTCATCTTGATCTCATTCGTGATCTACCTGGCCGTCGCCGTCGTCTCGGGCCTGCTCAGCTGGGCCCTGGGCGCGTTCGGCGCCGCCATCGGGGCGATCTTCTCCCTGTTCGGCATGTTCTTGCTGCAGGCCGCGCTGGTGAAGGCCGTGCAGGACGTGCGCGACGGACGGGTCGACCTCGACCTGAAGGCCACGCTGGAGGCCGCGCTGCCGTCGGTGGGAAAGGTGGCGGTGGCCGCGATCGTCGCCAGCATCGCCATCGCGATCGGGTTCGTGCTGCTCATCGTGCCCGGGCTGATCCTGCTCACCTTCTGGGCGCTGATCGTGCCGTGGATCGTGCTCGGCGGGGCCGCCGCCTTCGAGTCGTTCAGGCGGAGCTGGAATACCGTCAAGGGCTACGCGTGGAACGTGTTCGGCACGTTCGTGCTGGTGTTCCTGATCCTCATCGCCTTCGGGATCATCTTGTCGGTGGTCTTGCTGGCGCTGCCCCCCGGGTGGCGGAACTTCGTCTCCAGCGTGGTCTCGGGCACGCTGGTCGCCCCCTTCACGGCGGCGGTGGTGACGCTGATCTACTACCGGCTGACCGCGGCGCACGGCGAGGCGGCGGAGCCGGGGATGCCCACGGGGGCGTCCGGGTACGGCGGTCCCGGGTACGGCGGTCCCGGGTACGGCGGTCCGGGGTACGGCGCGCCCGGCGATCCCGGCTATGGCCAGCCCGGCGGGTACGGGCAGCCAGGAGGGTACGGGCAGCCAGGCGGGTACGGGCAGCCGACCGGAACCGAGCCCCCCGGCGGGTACGGGCCGTCGGGCGCGGATTCCGGACGGCCGGGAGCCGGCCCGGCCGGCGCCGGCGAGGAGGGCAGCCGGCCGCCGGGGTCCCCCTAGTACTACAACGGCGTCCCGAGTCATGACAGCGTCCAAAATGTGCGGCATATCCGATTCACTCGCCGGCCGACAGCCCCCCATGAGCCCCGGCCCGCCGCGAGTGCCGTTAGTTATGCCGCGTATCGCGGCATAACTAACGGCACTCGTGATGATCATGACGCGAGCGGCCGTCCCGCAACGTCACCGTGGCCCCGGATGCACCCGCAGCTATCGCCGGCAACAGGTCGCCACGCGCTGTTGTAGTACTAGCTAGGCGCTCAGCCGGTGAGCCGGGCGGTCAGCAGGCATACGTCATCGTGGCGCTGGCCAGTGCCCAGGAGCACCGCGGGCACCATCGCGCAGGTCTGCGCGGCGGTGCCCGGCCGAGAGTTGCGCAGCGTCGCGGCGAGGGCCGCCAGGCCGTCGGTAATGTCGCGGCGCCGGTCCTCGATGAGCCCGTCGGTGTAGAGAAGCAGTCGCGCCCCCGGCTTGAGGATCCGGTGGCCAGTGGTGAACCTGGCGTCGCTGATCGCGCCGAGCATGGTGCCGATGGTGTCGTCAAGGTACTCAGCGTGCCCGCATCCGGCGACAGCCAGCATCGGCGGATGCCCGGCATTGGCATAGCAGAGGTCGCCGGCGCCCGGGTCGAGGACGGCGTAGACGACGCTGGCGAGCGCGTCTGGCAGCAGCCGGGCCACCGCGACGTTGGACCGCTCCAGCACGCGACCGGGGTCGGGGTCGTCGATCGCGTACCCGCGCAGCAGGCTGCGTACCTGGCCCATGACGGATGCCGAGGCGATGCTGTGGCCGGCGACGTCTCCGGTGACCAGCCCGACCCGGCCGCCGTCGAGGGGGAACGCGTCGTACCAGTCACCGCCGACGTCGGCCCCCTCGGTGGCGGGCAGGTAGCGCACCGCCAGGTCCAGCCCGGGGACCTGCGGCAGCGTATCGGGCAACAGGGCGCGCTGCAGGGTTTCGGCGATGGCGTGCTCGCGGGCGAAAACGTCGGTGTTGACGAGTCCCACCGCCAGGCGGCGGGCGAGCTCCTCGACCACCTGGACGTCAGCCTCGGTGAAGCGGGGGCGCGTGGCGCCGCGGCTGAGGACGATGATTCCGAGCACGCCGCCGGGTCCTAGCAAGGGCGCCGCGATCGAACTGCGCGGGTGCATGAGCTGCTGCACGATGGCGATGATCTCCGGCTCCGCGCTGGCCCAGGCGGACATCTCGTCGGCGACATCGCTGGCGAGCTGAGTGGTACCCGTGGCATAGGCCCGCTGGATGTGCAGGGGGCCAGCCGGGGAGATCGGGTGCTGCCGCAAGGCGGTCAGCAGCCGGGCCCGATCGGGACTGTGGTGGCTCAGCGCGGTGACCCCCAGCATCCCGTCGGCGGTCGGCAAGAACACCACGCAGTAATCGGCCAGGCTCGGGGCCACGAGGCGGGCGGCCTGGTCGAGCAGCTCATCGCGGTCCCGGGTGGCCGCGACCAGCGCGCTGGCCCGCATCAGGAACGCAAGCCGCTCCCGCACGATGTCGGCCTCGGCGCGACTGGCGTGGACTCCCTCGATCAGCTCCGCGCGTTCCCGCTCGGCGCGCTGCCGGGCGCTCAAGTCGACCACGAAGGACGTCCAGCGCAGCGGGCTGCGGTCAACGACCGCCGCTCCGATCAGTACCGGCACCCGATGCCCGTCTTTATGCACGTACTCCTTCTCGTACGGCGGATACGATCCGGTCTGCCGCAGTTGCGCCAGGGCATGGTCTTGGGCGCCGGCCCACTCCGGGGGGGTTATCTCCCGCCAGGAGATACGGCCAGCCTGGAGGTCCGCGCGGCTGTAGCCGATGATGTGCAGGTAGGCGTCGTTCGCGTCATAGACCCGCTGGTCGTCTTGGGTGATCACGCCGAGCACGTTGGCGTCCCGAAGCCGGCCGAGCAGGGTACTGGCGTACCGCAGCTCGGTTTCCGTCCGCCACAGGTCGGTCACGTCGGTGAAGATCGCGTACGCCCGGCTGGGCCGGCCGCGCTCATCGCGGGCATCGGGGATCGCGGTCACCCGCACCCAGCGCCGCGCACCGGTCGTCGGGTGCCTGAAGCCGGCGACGACGTCGGCGACGACCTCGCCCGTCCGCAGCGCCACCGCGACCGGTACCTCCTGCGGCGGCAACGGCGAGCCGTCCTCGCGGACCGCCTCCCCGAGCGGGAGGACGGGCCAGGACGCCGCGGTGGCCAGGTCGATGCCCACGATCTCGCTCGCGGCCTGGTTAGCGCCGATGATGGATCCGTCGGCGGCATAGTGGACGATCCCCATCGGCAGGGTCTCAAACAGCGTCCGGTACCGCTCCTGCGATTCGGCGGGATCGCCGGCGGATGCTTCCGGCGGGCGCCTGCGGGACACCTCCGGGATGGCATCGTCGTTATGTCTCTCGGTCGTAGTCACTCAGCCCCCACCACTGCGTAGACCAGCACCTTGCGCCACTATAAGCCCAACCTGGCAATCCCGTCATAGGGGACTTCGGTCACCTCCGAAGAGGCCAACGGGCCCGGCCGCGCTCTATCCGGGCTGGTCAGCGTGGCCCGGCGCGCCCGGTTGGCCTGCACGCCGGCGCGGGCGGCCATGCCGTGTTCGGCCGAGTCTGTTTTTTAGCCGACGCGCCGGGGCCACCGGAGCCTGATTGCCCGTTTAGTCCGCAATATCACATTCAGCAGGGGCGATAGGTTTGCGGTGCTATTACCCCGCTAAACCAAACTTACGAACGAAGTCTGAGCCTTAGAACCCGAGGGTGCCTTGCCTCTCGGTGTCGTATCCGGTCAGCGCTCGCTGTCTTCGGCGCGCAGTTCGATTTCGAGCAGGCCCATGGCCTTGACGAAGGCCTCCTGCTCGGCGGGGGAGAGCTTGTCCAGGACACGGGCCAGTGGCCTGGCGGCCCCGTCGAGCCACTGCCCGATCAGCGTCGCCTGGGCGGGCGCGATCCCGACGATGGTGCGCCGCCGGTCGGCTGGATCGGCATGACGTTCGACAAGGCCGGCCCGGCCAAGGTCGGCGAGCACTCCGCTGACGGTAGGCAGCGTCAAGCCGAGCCGGGTGGCCAGTTCCCCGACCGTGAGCGGCTGGTCGCGGATTTGCTCGAGCGCGGCGATGTGCCGCGGGGTGAGCGGCGCGGGCGCCGGCAAAGCGGCGCGGTCCTGCCAGCGCCGCATCCCCCTGGTCACGCGAGGAAACAGCTGCATCAGGCGCAGGCACAGCACGGAGTGCTCAGACGCGCCCGCCTCATCCGCCATTGCCTCCCCCCAACGCGCCGTCCGCGCTTGACGACTCAAGGGCATAGTATATACCGTTTCCCCATCAAAATAATTTTGGTATCCGAATCAAAATCCAAGGAGGGTGGCATGGCGCCATCGGGGCAGCCGACATCGCCGGCGCTGCGGGAGCTGGTGCGCAGCGGCGAACTAGCCGGCTCGTGGACGCTGGACGCGGCCAGGTCGCAGGTCCGGCTCAAGACCCGCCATACCTGGGGGCTGGCCCCCCTCACCGGCTATTTCCGCCAGGCCAGCGCGAGTGGCACGGTGACGGCGGCCGGGGACGTGACCGGCGTCTTCACCGTGGCCGCGGCGTCGATCGACACCAAGAACCCCAAGCGTGACAATCACCTGCGCTCGGCCGACTTCTTCAACGTCGCCAGCCACCCCGACTTCACCTTCGCCGTCGATGGCGTGACGCCAGCCGATGACGGCGTCCGGGTCGCGGGCAGCATCACGATCGCCGGCCAGACCCGCCCGCTGTCCTTCGACGCGCGGGCCCGGTTGGCCGACGGCGAGGTCTGGCTGGACGCCGAGGTCCCCTACAACCGGGCGGACTTCGGCATGACGTGGAACATGATGGGCATCGCCGCGATGAAGGGCGCGATCGTCATCCACGCCGTCTTCACCCGCCAGTGACCGAAGCCAGCGGCGCGGGAAAGCCGCCGGCTAACCCTGGTCGATGACGCACTCGACGACGGCGGACTGCCCCGCGTCCACCGCGGCGATCGCCCGCTTGAGGACCGCCACGATGTCCTCGGCGCTCTCGGCCCGCGCGCCGTGCGCATGGCAGGCCGCGGCCAGGGCGGGGTAGTCCGGCGCGTGGTTGAACCGGGTGCCCACCGCCTCCCCGCGCTGCGCCGACAGGCCGTCGGGGAAGAGGCTGAAGACCGGAAGGCGGCTGGCCCGGTAACCCCTGTTGTTCAAGATCACCGTGAGGAACGGCGTTCCCCATTCGGCCGCCATCATCAGCGCGGACGTCGGCACCCCGAACAGGAACGACCCGTCGCCGGTGATCGCGATCACCCGGTGGCCGGGACGGGCGAGCTTCACCCCGAGCGCGCCGCCCAGCGCCCAGCCCAGCCCGGCGGCCGCCGAGCCGACCAGGGTGCCCGGCCGGGTCCGCTCCAGCGTCTGGGCGATCACCGGAGCATTCGTCACCGCCTCCTCCACGACGATGTCGTCGGCGTCAATCACCTCATTCAGCGCCAGCATGACCCCCTCCGCGGTAAGCGGGCCGCTGGCGGGAAGCCGTTTCGGGCCAGTTGTCTGTGGTGACACTGTTGTCTGTGGTGGCACTGTTGTCTGTGGTGGCACTGCGGCCCGCCCGCGCAGCCGGCTCACCCGCTCCGCCAGGCGCCGCGCGACCGCGGGATCGGCGGCGGCCACCGCGGCGAGCTCGTCGGCGACCGCCGTCACCGTCGCGGCGCCGTCGGCCTGGACCGCGATGTCGACGGGGTAGGCCCACAACGGCATCGAGGCCTTGACCGGGTCGACGTCTACCAGGAACACCTGGGCGTCGGGGCGGATGCTGACCGTGGACGGCAGCCAGGGGACGTCGCTGTCCACGACCAGGATCACGTCGGCGGCCGAGATCGCCGCGGCGGCCTCGGTCCGGTCCCGCATGTTCATCGGATGCCGGGTGGACAGGTTCAGCGGCCCGCCCTCGAGCCGGCCCGTGACGGGCAGGCCGGCCAGGTCGGCCAGCCGCTCGGTGGCCGCGAACCCCGCCGCGGTGCGGCCCAGGCGCGAGGTCACCAGCACCGGCGCGGTGGCCCTGGCCAGCGCGCCGGCGATGCGGGTGACCACGGCGGGATCCGGCGCCGGGAGCACCGGGACCGGGTAGCCGAAGACCCGCGACTCCTCCAGGCAGGGCGGGTCCATCAGCACGTCGCGGGAGACCGTCAGGTAGGACAGGCCCGCGGGCGCGCTGGCGGCGACCTGGACCGCGCGGCCGACCGCCCGGTCCAGCATCTCCGGCCGCACGATCTCCTGGGCCCACTTGGCGTAACCGCGCACGACGCCGGCCTGATCGGGCACGTCCTGCTGCCAGTGGATGGCGCTTGACCGGCCGCCCGACCGATCCGCCTTCTCCCCGTACGGGGTCTTGCCGGCGATGACGACCACCCCGACCCGGTCGCGCATCACGTTGTGCACCATCGCGCCGAGGTTCTGGGTCCCCGCGTCGACGTGCACGAACACCGCCTGCGGGTGCCCGCTGAGCTTCCAGTAGCCGTGCGCGGCCGCCAGCGACACGCTCTCGAATGTCGAGATGAGCACCGTCGGCGCGGGCAGGCCAGCCTTCTGGAGCGAGTAGTACGCCTCCTGAAGCGGCGCCGAGTCCGTTCCCGGGTTGAGGAACAGGTACTCGATCCCGTGCGCCGCGAGCAGGTACAGCAGGTGCTCGGCGGTGGTCTTCAGGTCCGGGGCTGGCTGCGTGTCGCGAGTGACCATACATTCACCCAATCGAGCCAATGCGCCCGTGGCAATGTCGGATGCCACTGTCTTTATCCGATGCCGTCTTCGCCCCGCACCACCTGTGCCCGGCACCGGCTGAGTCCGCCTCGCGCGCGCCGGGCGGGCCGACGGTAGGCCCATGAAGCACTTCGTGAGTCATTCCCGGGACTATGACACCGGAAATGACTCACGATCATGGAAAGTGAACCGTAAACCAGGAAATGGCGGACCCTGGATGTAACTAGCTGAAAGTAACTGTTCCATCTTGATGGGTTCCGCGACCCCGGCTGAGAATGTCGGCGTGGTCAAGCGATACCCGTCACGACGGGCGTTCCTCGGCGGGGCCAGCGCGGCCGGCGCGGCCGCGCTCGGCCTAACCGCCGGCCAGGGGGCCCTGGCCGGCGCGGCGCGGGCGGCCCAGCCAGGCATTGCCGGCGGCACTGCTAGCCTCGCCGCGCCCCTGGCCGGGGCGGCGGTCGCCCCGCGCGGCTACTTCCCCGCCGATGTCACGCGGATCCCGGCGACGACAAGCCTGCCGGACCTGTTCACGTTCTTCGGCCGGGCCGCCAGCCCGCGCCCCGATGGCAAGGTGCGCAGCGCGGCGGACTGGCCCGCCCGCGCCGCCGAGCTGTCAGACCTCATGCAGTACTACCTCTTCGGGTACAAGCACCCCACGCCGCCCGACGGCTCGGTGTTCCGGCCGGTGCCGATCCCGGCCACGACGATCGTCACCTTCGGCGCCGTGTTCAGCTTCTCGACCTTCTCGGTCAACCTGCCGGCCGGCTCGTACACCATCGACTTCTCCTCGTTCGTGATCACCCCGGTCATGAGCTTCGTTGCGACGCAGGCCTACACCGCGCCCGCCGGCTTCCAGGACTGGGCGGCCGGGGACACCTGGAACACCCCCGCCCACGCCAGCCTCCTGCAGGTGATCGCGGCGCATACCCAGATGGTCATCGACGTAACCGACCCGGGCGCCGCCGGGCATTCGACCGCGACTATCACCCTCGACGACTTCCAGGTACCCACCCGCGGCACCGATACCGACATCCCCGGGCCGTACCCGTCAGTGCTCGTCGTCGGCGGCCTGTCGGCCGAGCAGGTCACCACCCTCAAGGCCAACGGGTACGGCTACATCGCCATGAACACCGCCTCGGTCTACTCCGACGGCGCCAACAACCCGCACACGGGCGCGTACAACGAGCTATACCCGTACCAGGCCGGCGTCTACGAGTTCGACAGCGGCGCGCTGATGGGCTGGGCGTGGGGGATCAGCCGCATCGTCGACGCGATCGCCAACGACGCCAGGGGAAGCAACCAGTTCAACCTTTCCCCGAACGAGACGGCGGTGACCGGGGTTTCCCGCAACGGCAAGGCGGCGGCCCTGGCGGCGGCGTTCGACGCCCGCATCGCGATCGCCGCGCCCAGCGATCCCGGCGGCGGCGGGCTGACCGGCTACCGGAACCTGACCGAAAGCCAGCTGTTCACCTACAACGTGCCGGCCGGCGCCGACCAGGTCTACTCGCTCAACGAGTTCGTCAACCGGGCGGTCGGCAACCCCAGCGAGTCGGCCTGGTTCTCCTCCAAGGCGCAGGACTTCGTGCCCGACAAGGCCGCCCACGCGCCGTTCGACCTGCATGCGGTGGCGGCACTGGTCGCACCGCGGCCGTTCATCTTGTGGACCGGCGAGGCGCAGCAATCCTGGCTGGGCTCCCCCAGCTCGGTGCTGTCCATGCGGGCCGGGAAGGCCGCGTATGACCTGCTCGGCGCGGGCGGCAACATCGGCTGGGTAGTGCGCGACGCCCAGCACGCCAACCAGGACCGTGACCTGCCCGACCTCATCGCGATCATGGACAAGACCTTCGGCCGCCGCCAGACGCTGACCCGCCGGTTCTTCGCCAGCCTGGCCGGGACGAACAACGCCGCCAAGGACGGCAGCGGCGTGATCTACCCCGAGCAGGCGTTCAACTCGATCAACGCCATGTCGCGCAACCCCTACGACATCGAGAACTGGTACCTGCAGTGGGCCCTGCCCGGGCAGCACACCCTGTGGAGCGCGGACACCTTCGTGACCGCGGGCCTGCCACGCGTGCTGACGTTCCACACCGACGCCCGCCAGGTCGCCCTGACCCTCCCGGACGGGCGCCGGCTGACCAGCGCCGCCCCGCGCGGGGTGGCGACGTTCCGGCTCTCGCCCGCTCAGGCGCAGACTGGCCGCTACATCGCGCAGACCTGGGGCTTCGGCAAGCAGCCCAACCGGATCGAGCTGGCCGGGTTCTCCCTCAGCGACGCCCTCCGGCACGGCCTCAACCTGACCAGCGGGGTTCCCTCCGGCATGGCCGTCGGCTTCTCGCACCCGCTGGCCAACTACGGCTCCGCCGATAACCCGCCGCAGATGTTCATCAACGGCAGCCCCCTGTCGGCCAGCGTCGTCGACGATGGCAACCACGGCGGCTACATCGAGCGGTTCGGCGCCTCGCTGAAGCTGCCCGGCGCGCCCGACGGCCCGTGGGACGGGTCAGTCAGCTTCACCCTCAGCGTCAAGAACCTCAAGCTCCAGGCGCTGCCCGGCTTCACCCTCGCCGTCGACCTGACCCTCAAGAAGGCGACCGTGCCGAACTTCTTCGGCCAGCCCGTCAATGGCTTCACCTCAGCGTTCGGCGAGACGCCGAGCTGGAACTCGGCGGACCTGCAGAACACGCCGATCTCTGGTAACTTCCACGGCCGCTGGCCGATGTTCCCCAACGTGGTCGGCGACACCGGGGCGCGCCCGGTCTCGGTCCCGAATCAAACCGCGTTCACCGCCGCGATCAGCGTGAGCGACGCCAGCCCCGCCGGGCTGACGCTCCGCTTCAGCCAGCCGCTGAACCCCGGCGAGCTCGGCATCGGCCTCGACGCGACCTCGTCGTGGACCACCCAGTGGGCCGCCGACAACGCCTCCGTCCGGATCGCCTACGCCAGCCCCGTCGAGCATCACCGGGACGTCACCGTGATCGTGTTCCGCGCCGCCGACGCCGCCGGGAACATGATCGGCGGGCCGGTGCGCCTGGTTGTGAAAGGGCGCCGATAGGGCGGCTCCCCTCCAGCGGTAGCGTGCCGACGGCTCGTCGATGCTAGGCGGGTGCGTGCCTTGCCCCGTCATGGCCGATCTCGTTGGCCGGCGTGAAAGCGCCGATGAGGTGCTGGTCGAATTCAGCGATAGCGGCGGTGTAGCCGCAGTGGCAGGTGAGGGTGCCGCTGGCTGCCTCGGCACGGGCTGCCTCGGCGTGGATCCGGCCGTCGGGGGCGACGTCGTCGGGCGGGATGAACATCTCGCCCAGGTGGTCGGTGAAGTCTTCGGTGCTGTCGGCTTGGTAGCCGCACGCACAGGAGCGCTGGGTCATCGGGGGTCGCGCCTTTCTGCGGGGGATGTCGTCGGGCAGGGGGTCACATGCGTTGCTGCGGGGGTTGCCGGGTGGGGGCGGGGTGCGGGGTGAACGCGGGGGCGGGGCGCGG
>JAICUO010000164.1 GCA_025935815.1 Streptosporangiaceae bacterium | reverse complement strand
GACCTCCAGGTCAGGCAGGTCATGCTTGGCCAAGACGCCACGCCACCAGGCCACCAGGCGCTGTGATGAGTCCGGCATGAGAAGTCACACAGGCCGCGCGATGATCGGCTAAATGCGCCAGGTCACTGGCGGTCTTATTAGTGGCCGTGAAGACATGATCCACGACAGCCTTGAGGATCCTCCGGCAGGAGGTGATCGCCTGGGACAGTTCTTCGGGGACTTCCTGATCGGGATGTAGGTCGGCGGCGTCCCGGAGCCGCCGGGTAGACGGCTGTGAACTTCTCCACTAGCTCCGGTGCCCCGACAGACACGGCGTCCCTCGGCGGCGGTTATGGTGGCGTCCCGCTCCAGGTCGACGTCGAGGTCACCAGTGAAGCCGGGCATCCCGGGGCTACGCTGGCAACATGCTTGTCGCTTTCTCAATTACGCCGCTCAGCACGGGTGAAGGTGTCGGGGAGATCGTCGCCAAGGCGTTCCGGAGCGTCCACGAGAGCGGGCTGCCCAATCGGAGCGACATCATGTTCACGAACATCGCGGCTTAACGCATTGTTAGCACTGAACAGCAGCGCCGCAGCTCAGGACACTTACAGGAGGTCTCTCCGTCATGATCGTCGCATTCTCGGTCGCTCCGTCCGGTACCGGACGCGCCGACGGCTCCGTCTCCGACGCGGTTGCCGCAGCGGTGAAGATCGCACGAGACTCCGGCCTGCCACACCGGACGTCGTCGATGTTCACTGAACTTGAAGGTACCTGGGAAGGGGATGATTTTACTACGGTGGCCCGCAGCGGGCTCGGTGCCCAAGCAAGGGCGACTGCGATCGCCGCATAGCCAGGATCTGCGTCGTCGACGATCTGCGCGTTGCGCCTCGGGCGCGTACCGTGCTGAGTATCAAGGCCGAGCGCGAACCGCTTGAGGATCGCCAGGAACTATTCGGGCCGCTCCGGCGTAGGACACAGGTGGCGGTAATGAGCTGATTCGGGCGAGGCGTATCAGATGAAGAAGCTTCGCGCCGGGGACCCGGCGTGGGTTGGCCCGTTCCGGCTGCGCGAGCGGCTCGGTGACGGTGACGGCGGCCTGGGGCCGTTGTTCCTCGGGCAGTCTCCGCTGGATCATCTGGTGGCGGTCCGGGTGCTGCACCCGGGCCTGGCGGCGGATAAGGCGCTGCGGGAACGGCTGGCCCGTGACGTGGCCGCCGCCCGGAAGGTCAGCGGCCCGCGCGTTGCGCCGCTGATCGGGGCTGGCCTGAGCGGGCTGCCCCTGTGGGTCGCCTGGGACTGGGTGCCGGGGGAGCCGCTGGCGGCCACGGTCCCCCCGCTACGCCCGGCGTTGCCGTGGCCGGCGTTCGCGGTGTTCGCCGAGCAGCTTGCCGAGGGCCTCTGGTCGCTGCACCAGCGCGGCGTCGTTCACGGCGGCCTGGTGCCGGGCAGCGTGATCCTGGGCAAAGACGGCGCGGTCATCAGCGGGTTCGGGATCACCGCCGCCGTCACGGCGCTACGGGCGCGGGCCGACGCGGGCGCGCTGGAGTTCATGTCACCGGAGCAGGCCGCGGGCGGGGAGCCGACTCCGGCGAGCGACATGTTCAGCCTCGGCGCCATCTTGACCTACGCGCTCACCGGCGCGGGACCCTATCACCAGCGGACAGCAGCCGGGGAAAAAGGTTCACGGGCAGGGCGCGCGATCGACTACGACGACGCCCCCGACCTAGACGGCGTCCCGGTCTACCTGCGGCCGCTGATCGAGCGCTGCCTGCGCGCTAACCCGGACTTCCGCCCGCCGTCTGAGAGCTTCGCCACCGAGATCGCGGACAGAATCCGCGACACGCCACGCTGGCAGATCGAGGCCCTGACCGGTCCTCAGCCGCCGCAACCAGGACCTGTGCCGCCGTTGCCAGCGGCCACTGTACAAGTCCCGGCGGGAACGCTGAATATTGACCCGGCCTTGATTTCAAGCCCACCCACCCCGCCTTCCGCGAAGAGCAGCAATGTGTCAGCGGGGGTAAGGGACCCGGTAAGCCGTAGCGGCGGACCAATAGCCGGTGGATGGCAACGGCGCGCCCTGGGATTTTTGCGTACCACGGCTATCCTTGGCGGCATCCTCTTTGTTGTAGTGGAATTCACCCTGACGACCATCGGCTCGCAGGCGAATTTCCATACGCTCAAGGGTGACCTTTCCACTGTGCACCTCCCATCGGGGTACCGCCTGACCGCCGAGCAGAAGGCAGGAACGGACTGTCGCTCGGGATGCTCGCTGGCCCAGACCTGGATATGGGCGCCCGGCCATGGGCACCGTACGGCGGCGGACGCCTGTTCCGATGCCGACCAGGCCATGAGTTCCGCCTTCTCGGACGCTGGAGCCAACGACCCTTACCCGGCCAACGTGGCCTGTGATTACTACGTAATCCTAAACAGCCCACTCCACCCCCGACAGGGAAAACGCGACATCCATGCTATCGTCAAGACTCACCAACCTCATGTGAATGAGGGTTTCGTAATCCAGCTCGTCGGCCATTATATTTGACAATCGGGCCAGTCGTCATTCTTCTCGTCGTCGATGACCTCGTCGGCCTCTTGTCCAGACGCTTCCCACCCGCCTCGTCGGCCGGCGGCTGTGTCAACCTGCGGGCGGGACGAGCGGCCTGGTCCGCGACGCGCTGGCCTGGTGCGGCCCGCGAGTTGCGGTGCGGTGTAGGCGGGCGGGAAAAGGCTTGCGCGGCGAGGTCGGCGGGGGTCCGTGCGCGTGGCGCGGCTGGTTGCCGTGCGGGTGGGGCGGGCGAGATCGTCGCCGAGGCGGTCCGGGTCGTCCGCTAGAGCGGGCTGCCCAACCAGACCGACGCCATGTATACGAAACATCGCGTGCTTAACGCACTGCTAGCGTTGAACAGCAGCGCCGCAGCTCAGGACACCTACAGGAGGTCTCTCCGTCATGATCGTCGCGTTCTCGGTCGCTCCGTCCGGTACCGGACACGCCGACGGCTCCGTCTCCGATGCGGTTGCCGCAGCGGTGAAGATCGTACGAGACTCCGGCCTGCCGCACCGGACGTCGTCGATGTTCACCGAAATTGAAGGTACCTGGGCAGGGGTCTAATTGTATTTTCGGCTGACAGGGGGAGAGTCGGAGTACAGTCACAGCTGCTAACGCGGTGCCCTGCGGCTGGCTGTAGACGGCGAGGTTGGAGTAGTTTCCGCTGGCCACCTGCGTGACGCCGGACAGGCCGACGACGTGCACTATCCCGGCGACAGGGGCGGTGCTGCCGATGCCGAGCGCGCCAGCGCCGTTGCTGCCCCAGGCGAGGGCGGTGCCGCCGGCGAGCGCGAGCACGTGGTCCTGGCCGGCTGACAGCTGGGTGATCCCGCTGCCGGCGGCGACGACGGGCACCGCGGTGACCGAGCACCTGCCGGAAACCCGGCTGCCGGGGTGGGCTCCCCAGCCCCAGACCTTGCCGTCGCTGCCCAGCGCGACGGCGTAATCCAGGCCGGCGGAGACCTGGACGATGTTGGGGGTGGTGATCCCGATCACCGGCAGCGGGATGGTGGCCACGGGCGTAGCGCCCGTGGCCGTGGCGCCGAGGCCAAGGTCGCCGCAGGCATCGCCCCCCATGACAACACCGTCGCCCCGGCGCGGGCCGGCGCCGTCCGCGACGACGTGGGTGCCGGCGCCGTCATGATGGCGCTGCACGGCATCGGCGCGGCCCATGACCGCCCTGGGTGGCGGGCCGAGGCCGACGGGGTCATCACCCTCGTGCTGGACGGGCTGCGCCGACCAGATGGTGCGCGCCCACGTCGGCCGACGGCGGCCACTGATCCGCCGCCAGTCGCTGTCCCCGGCTCAGCAGGCAGTCTCAGACCAGGACCTGAACCGCCTGCGCGACCTTCTCAACGACGGCCACGACATCGATGAAGACAACGGCGACGGATGGTCCTGCTCCGCCGCGCCATCCACGCCGGAGCCGACCGCCACGCCAGGACAGGCGAACCCCTGCACGCGGACATGACCGCGCTCCTGCTCGCCCGCGGCGCCAAACCGCACGAAGACAGCGCCGGAACAGCAGCCGAAGCAGAACTGCTCGGACACTGGCTGGCCGCCGAGATCGTCTCCGCCTGGGCCAAGCGGGCCGAGTTAACTGAGACCGAGGCCCTAACGGGCCGGATTCAGCGAGACAGGGCGATTTATCAGCGACAGGGCAAGATCGTCGGGCTGGGTAACGCCATCGCGGTGAGCACGGGGGGTTATCCGTCGGTCTTCTACGCCAAGGCGCTAGACGTGCTCCCGCGTCTGGGTTCACCCCCGGAGGCAAGGCATGCCTGGCACTTCGGCCCGCCTGACTGGACGGGCCTCGCGCCGGGTGCCAGCGGGGTCACGTACGCGCTGCCCGCGTCAGCGATCCTGGCCTCGGCGGGGCTGGCGCTGCCGTCAGCGTCGTCGGCGGGGGCCAGCTCCAGCCGTTCACCTTCGCGAAGTAGCGCCCGCTCGACTAACGGATTGCTGGCGGCTCGGTGCGGGCGTGCAGGTCTCGCTGAAGTCGGGTCACTTCGGCTAGGCGACGCTGGTCTCGGAAGAGCGCGAGGGCCTGGCGGCCGACGCGGGTGGCGTTGTCCTGGTCGCCGAGGGCAGTGTAGGCGACGGCAAGGCCGGCGAGGGCGTCGGCTTCGCCGTGGCTGTGCCCGAGGCCGCGCCAGAGGGTGAGCGACCTGTCGTAGTGACCGACGGCCTGGGTGTAGTCGCCCATGTTCAGCGCGATGTAGCCGAGGCCGGTCTCGGCGTTGGCCTGGCCGTGGCGGTCGTGGAGGCTGGTGAACAGGTCCAGGGCCTGGCGCAGTGCGGTGCAGGCGCTGGCGTGGTCGCCGAGGCGGCCGTGGTACCAGCCGGTGATCGCGAGCGCGTCGGCTTCCCAGCGGGGGAGGCCGAGTTCCCGGAACAGGCGCAGGGCGGTGGTGGCGTGGCTGAGGGCCTGGTGCAGGTCGTCGTGCACCTCCCAGGCGTGGGCGAAGGTGCGGTGGATGTGCGCTTGGCCGGGCGCGTCGCCGATGCCTTCGGCGAGGGCCAGGGCGCGGGTGAGGTGGGCCAGGGCTTCGGCGGGCCGGCCGGTGTAGCTGCAGGCCTGGGCGAGGCAGCGGCGGGTGAGGGCCTGGATGGCGGGCTGGCCGAGGTGGTCGGCGGCGGCCAGCGCGGCGCGCCAGCCGGCAACCCAGTTGTGCAGGTTGCCCTGGAACTTGTGGAAGGTCTCGGTGGCCCAGGCCAGCTGCCAGACCGTCTCGTGCCAGCCGCGGGCCGCGGCCGTCCGCTGGGCGGCCAGCAGGCAGGGGTACTCGGCGCGGAACCATGCCAGCGCGGCGGCCTCATCGGGCAGGCGGCCGGGAGCGCAGCCAGGTGCCGGCGGGCCGAGGCTGACCGGGTGGCGCGGGACGGCCAGCAGTTGCTCGCCCGCCGCGGCGGTGTGCAGGTAATAGTCGGTAACCCGCCGCAGCGCAGCGGACCGGGCGGCTGCTGGCAGGCTGGCGCTGGCCTGCTCGGCGGCGTACAGGGCGACCAGGTCATGCATCCGGTACCGGCCCGGGGCGTGCTGGTGCAGCAGGTTAGCGCATTCCAGCTCCCGCAGCGCTGCCCGTGCCCGCCCCATCGTCATCGCGCCCAGCGATGCTGCGGCGGGCAGGCTGATATCGGGTGCGGGCGCCAGGCCCAGCAGCAGGAACAACGCCGCCGCGTCCGGGGGCAGCGCATGGTAAGACCAGGACAGCGCGGACCGGACGCTCGCCGCGGGCTCCCCGGCCTCCAGGCCGTCCAGCCGGGCCTCCTCGTCGGCGAGGCTGGCGGCGAGGGCGGCGAGGGAGAACCCCGGGTGCGCCCGGGCCTGCGCGGCGACGATGCTGATGGCCAGCGGAAGCCCCGCGCAGTAGCCGAGCAGGTCCGCCGCCGCGGCCGGCTCGGCTGCCGGGCGCGACGCGCCCAGGTGGCCGGCCAGCAGGTCCCGCGCCTCACGGCTGCTCAGCCCGTCCAGGCCCAGCGTCAGGGCACCATGGGCGGTAACGATGCCTGGGAGCTGGTGGCGGCTGGTGATGACTACCCGGCAGGCGGGGCTTCCGGGCAGCAGCGGCGCCACCTGGCTGGTGTCGCGGGCATTGTCCAGCACGACCAGGATGCGCTTGCCCGCCGCCACGCTCCGGTACAGCCCGGCCTGGGCCGCCACGCCGGCCGGGACCGCGGCCGGCGGGACGCCCAGCGCGTCCAGCAACGCGCGCAGTGCCGTCTCGGTATCCAGCGGCGGCCCGGAGGGATCGAAGCCCTGCAGGCTGACCCACAGCTGCCCGTCGGGGAACTCGCCGGCGTGCCGGTGCGCCCAGTGCAGTGCCAGCCAGGTCTTGCCGACCCCGGCGGTCCCGTGAATCACCGCGACCTGGGCCGGGCGCGGCGCTTCCCCGCTGTCGCCGAACGCGGCGGCGGTGAGGCTGGCCAGTTCGGCCGCGCGCCCAGTGAACAGCCGCGGCGCGGCCGGCAGTTGCCGCGGCGCGGCTGCCGTGCGCTGTCCCGCCTGGCCGCCGTCCGGCAAGCCGGCACTGACCGCGGCCAGCCCCGTCGCAACGGCAGCCGCATCCGGCGGATGGCTGGCAGCACGCAGGGCCGCCTGGTAGGCCGCCTGCAATTCGGCCCCCGGGTCGACACCCAGCTCATCAGCCAGCCGCTGGCGAGCACGGGCATAGCGGTCGAGCGCATCAGCCGGGCGGCGGGCCGCGCACAGCGCCTGCATCAGCGCGGCCGAGACGGACTCCGCCAGCGGATACTCATCCGCCAGCATCGTCAGCGTGCCTATCGTGGCGGCCGGGTTGCCGACCCCCAGCTCGGCGCGAGCCCATGCCACCGCCGTCTCCAGGTACTCCTGCCGCCAGGCAGTACGGGCGCGACTGGCCCACTCTCCCGGCAGGCCCGCCAGCGGCTCCCCCTGCCACAACCCGACAGCGGTGCGCAGCAAGTCCACCCCCGCCGCCGCGCCGGCCTGGCGGGCCTCATCCGCCAGCCGGCGGAACCGCAGCAGGTCAACCCGGTCCGGGCTGAGCTGGAGGACGTAGCCGCCGGACCGGCGCGCCACGGTCACGGTCTCGGCCTCGAGGCGGGATGCATGCTCCAGCGTCTTGCGCATCTTCGAGATCAGGACGTGCAGGGTACGCCGGGCACCCGCCGACGGGTCATCCCAGACCCGGCCGGTCAGCGACTCCACGCTCACCAGCCGGCCGGCATCCACGGCCAGCGCGGCAGCCAGCAGGCGCTGCTGAGCTGACCCGACCTCAATCACCTGGCCGGCGGAATCGATCTCCACCGGACCAATCAGCCGAAACTCCATGCCCGTCCAAACCGCCCTGATAACCTCCCCGGACAACCGGAACCAGGCAGTCATTCGGCGCTCATCAGCAAATATACATCCGGTCATTAACAATTTGTTAAGAAACCGCATACAGGCCCGTCTGATACTGACTTACGCAGCTTGGTCCGCGAAGGCGCCCCCTGGCAAGGCGACGAACGCGGTGAGCCGCGGGCCAGGAATGCCGCTGCGCGGCAGGCCCACTGAGGATGCGGCGGATTCCTGCCGCATCCAGGCAATCTATACCGAGGGAATATAGATGTCTCTGAGAGCGGAATGGATGACAGCAGCCGGGCTACGAGTCCTGCCTGCCTTAACACCGGAACGCCCATGCCGGCGCGACTCCGCCTCCGGTGTCGGCGCTCCCAGTGAGGGGGGCGCAGCAGGTCCGCGATCGCGGACCTGCTGCGCCGTGCTGAACCTCCTGCTCGGCAGGGTCAGCAGGCCACAGGATCTCCGGCACCCCACGAACTACACAAGCTGCCAGCCATGGCCGCCGACGGGGTATGCCTCGCGCGGCCGCCTGGCTGATCCTCCGCAACCGGCCGCGCAAGCTGTCGCGGCCTCAGCCGAGCGCCTGAGCGCGAAGGGACCCCGTGCGCCACATCCGGATCGAAGGAAGCTGCTCACGCGAGCGGCTGCGCGCCGCGGCCAGCGTCGGGCTGCCGGAGCTGATGCCACCCGTCGACGCGCACCGGCGGCTGCGGGGACCATACACCGCGGCCGGGACCATTCTGCGCGGCCTGATCCCGGGCCTGCTGCAGCGCCAGCCCGAGCTGGTACAGCGGCATGACATCGAGGTGCTGTCAGCCTCGCCCGAACTGCGCGAGGCGGTGCAGGCCACCCGTAAGGCACTGACCCCGGTAGCTGTCGAGGAAAGGGCGACGTTGCTCAGGCGGCTGTGCGGGGTAGAGAGCCGTGCCCGGTTCGGGCCGGACCGGTGGGAGATCCTCCGCGAGACGCTACGACTGCTCCCGGACCCCTACCGTGTATGAGAGATGCACGGGAGTCAGCGTAGTGCGATTCCGGATTCTGGGTCCCCTTGAGGTCTCCGACAGCCACGGCAAGACGCACTCTCTGCAAGCGCCCAAACTACGCACGCTCCTGTTTGTTCTGCTGCTGTACGCAAACGGTCCGGTCAGTGTCGGTCGCCTTGAAATGGCGCTATGGCCTGATCGGCCGCCCCGCTCTGCCGCCGGCCTGATCAGAACCTATGTGTCCGGCCTGCGTACCGCGCTTGGCCTTGGCGACGCTGATCAACTTCCCGCGTTGGTCAAGGAGCCTGACGGATACCGGCTGCTGCTAGCGCCAGGCGATCTCGACCTCGGTGTGTTCTATGATCTCAGCGCCCGGGGCCGCGACTTCCTCGCCCGCGGAAACGCGGCGCAGGCGGCTCGCCATCTGTCCGACGCGCTCGCGCTATGGCGGGGCGAGCCGGGCGGGGGCGTCACACTGGACGACGATAGTGCCGCGATCCTAGTCAGCCTCGCCGTGCGCCGTACGATGGCCGAGGAAGCCTGGATCGATGCCCAACTCTTGCTCGGCAGCGGCAATGACCTGGTCGATTGCCTGCGCACCCTGATCTCGCGACAGCCGCTCCAAGAACGCGCCTCCACTCAACTGATGCTGGCGCTGTACCGGGCGGGAAGGAAGGCCGAGGCGTTGGAGGAATTCCATGCGCTGCGACGCAGGATGGCTGACGAACTCGGAATTGAGCCGTCCGCGCAGGCACGGGACCTCTACCAGCGGATTCTAACCGACGCTGCCGAGCTCACCCCGGCGCACGGTCCGACGGTCGTCCCGCGTCAGCTCCCTGGCGACATCCGGGACTTCACCGGACGTGACGCTGCCCTGTCGGCCATGGAAAGCCTGCTGCCAGGGAAGGACACGGCAGCACCTGCCATCATCGCCATTACCGGAATGGCCGGAGCGGGGAAGACGGCGCTCGCGGTGCACTTTGCGCACTTGATGGCTGGCCTTTCCCCAGATGGGCAGCTGTTCGTTGATCTTCACGGCTACGCCGAGACCGGGCCAAAGCCGCCGACTAAAGTGCTACATGGGTTCCTCCGTGCTCTCGGCGTCAGGGAGATTCCCGGTGACACCGATGAAGCCGCCGCGTTGTACCGGTCCCTGCTCGCCGGAAAGCAAATGATCGTTCTGCTGGACAACGCCGTCAACGTCCAGCAGGTCAAGCCCCTGCTGCCAGCCTCCCCAGGCTGCCTGGTGCTGATCACCAGCCGCAGCCGCCTCCCTGGTTTGCTGACCCGCAACGGCGCGACACCGATCACCGTGGGGCCGCTCACCGGAGCCGAGGGCGCCATACTGCTGGGGAAGATTCTCGGTGCCGCCAGAATGCAGGCCGATCCCGGAGCCGCTGCCGCCATCGTCGATCGCTGCGCTCGACTGCCGTTGGCGCTGCGGATAGCTGCCGAACGCGCTGTGCACTGGCCGCAGCCGGACCTCGCCATGCTCGCCGGCGAGCTTGCCGCCGAACAACAGCGTCTCGACGCGCTGAGCATCGGTGAGGAGGGAGACGCCAATGTCCGTTCGGTATTCTCTTGGTCTTACCGGAGGCTCGCGCCAGACGCCGCCCGCATGTTCCGGCTGCTCGGCCTGCACCCAGGGACAGACATCGGAATCCCGGCCGCAGCCGCGCTGGTGGGAAGCACCTCAGGTGACGCTGCCCGGCAGCTTGCGGTGCTGGTCGATGTGCATATGCTCAGCGAGACAGTCGCCCGCAGGTACCGGTTTCACGACCTGCTGCGAACCTATGCCGCCGAATGCGCCGCATTGGATGAGTCCCCGGCGAAGCGCAGGGCCGCGCTCCAGCGCGTGCTCACCTGGTACCTGCACACCGCCAAAGCCGCCGACCGCCTGCTGGTGCCCACGCGTACTCACGTATCCCTGGAACCGGCGGCGGTGAAGCCACTGGAATTCGCTAGCCACGGCGACGCGCTGGTGTGGTGCGACGCGGAGTACGCGAACCTGATGGCTGCGGCCCAGACCGCTGCCGAGGTGGGCGAGGACGCTATCGCCTGGCAACTGCAAGTCACCTTGACGCCTGCAGCGGCTCATATTCGCGTTTGAGTAAACCGGGTCACCACGATGTCACATGGTGAGACACCCTGGAAGAGTCCGACTCGCAGTGCCTTGAGGACTGCCTCTTTGGCCGCGAACCGGCCGACCAGGAACTCTCGCCGCCGTCGGTCCGCCATGCCCGCTGCGGCGGCGAGTTCGGCCTGCGCGTACACGTAGCGCTCGAACCAGTGGCGACCGCGCAGCCTGTCCAACTCGCTGACCGACATCAGGTCCACACCGACCCACATCACGCTGCCCCGTCGCAGCCCAGGTCATCTGGGTCCGCCACGAAGAAGTCGTCCCGCAGCAATCCCTGGAACACGGTCCGGCGGTGGATGTTCCCCGTGCCCTCCATGAACTCGAAGGCGCGGACGTCGCGGTACAGCTTGTCCAACCAGGGGTGCTCGATGAGCGAGGCGGGGCCGAGCAACCAGGCGGCCAACCGGGTCGCTTCCTCAGCGAGATCCGCCGCCCGGGTCTTGACCGCGCTGACCCGGTGAATGTTCGGAGCGCCCGCGTCGATCTCGACCGCGGCCCGGTGCAGCAGGGCTCGCAGCCGTGACCGCCGGTCGGACATGTCGTCCACCAGGGCCCGGTCCGCGCCTGCGAGCGCCGGCCGCTCCGCCAGAACGTAGTCGCACGCTGCCCGGGTCGCGCCTAGGGCGAAGGCGGCTACGCTTGGCCGGAACCACAGCATGGCGCCGAGCGCGCCGCGCAGACCTCGCCGGCTCGGCGGCCGGTCCCGGCCCAGCACGCGTTCGGGCGAAACGTACACGTCGTCGAAGCGCAGCCGACTGATGCGCGCACCTCGCAGCCCGAGCATCGGGAGGGGTTCCGCGCGGAATCCAGGATCCGTGGTGTCCACCAGGACCGCCTCGATACCCCAGGGCCCCGGCGCTCGCCGACAGAACACGACGCCCAGCTGAGCATGTGCCCCGTTGCCGATGTACATCTTCTCACCCGACAGCAGCCATCCCGAACGGTCCGGCACCGGGGTCAGGGCGGCCTCGAGTTCGGTCGCCGCCGACCCCTTCCCCGGCTCGGTGAGCGCGAAGAACGTCCACGTGGGCCAGCGCGCGATCCGGGTGAAGAACCAGTCCCGCTGCTCTTCGTCGGCCAGCGCGCGCACCACCGCGGTGGACAGCGAAGGCCCGGGGCTGGCCAGCGTCATGCCCGGGTCGCCCCAGGCGAGCCACTCCGCCGCCAGCACCCACTCCAGGCAGGACGCCTCGTTCGGTACGAAGGGCGGCACGGCATCGGCGCCGCGGTCGAACCGGGCGGGCATCAGCATGCGCTGCTGGATGGCGACGGCCGGCAGGTCGAGGAACCGCGTGATCGCGTCGGGGTCGTCCTCAAGGACCAGGCCGGGCCCGCGCAGGTCCGCCGCGACGCTGCGGAGGTATCTTTCGAGAGCGCCCGGGTCAGTCCTGGTCATCGGCCTGCTCCTGGAGGTAGAGGTTGCCCGCGACCTCGGTCAGGTACAGGTCACCGGCGGGGCTGTCGAGTAGCATGGCGTGGCCGCCGAACAAGCGGAGCAGCCTACGGCCGGCGCCGACCATCCGCAGGTGGCAGGCCCACCGGCCGCGCCAGGTGCCGGCTGGCTCCGCCGCGGTTTCCTGTATCACCATGGCCACGTCGGCCAGATCCGCCTGGACCTGGGGGCGGCCCAGCAGGCTGGTGCCCTCGCTGACCCGCCCGTCAAGGCGCGCCATTGCGCCGGTCAGCGTCCGGCGCAACACGTCTAGTTGCATCGCGAGGAGCCCGTCGGCGAACGCCGCCCGATCGCGGACGGCGGAGGGCGGCGCGGCCGTACAAGCCAGTCCCAGGCGGAGCAGGGACTCGGGCCCGGCCGACCCGAGTGTTCCCACCGAGGCCAGGACATGGCCGCGCACAGAGGCGACGTAAAAACCGGGCGCCACCGTCGCGTGCAGTGCGTCGAGCCTGGAAGGATACGCCTCAAGGCCGACCATGGCTGCCCCCCGTTGCGGTTCGCGAGAGCGTGACCGCCTGGGTGACGCCCGTGTCTGGATCGGTGTCGCAGACCACGAGCGTCCGATAGTCCTGAGCCCAGTCCTGGTAGTGCCGGGCCAGTTCCAGCCAGACGCTCGTGCCGTAGGAGCTGGGCGGCGCCCGGTGGAGCTTCGGTCCGGTCAGCCTCGGGTCCAGGTCCAGCCACGACCCGGCCACGACCAGAACGTCCGGCCCGGCCGGAACACCGGCCGGGCCGAGCGGGCCAGCGCCGGTCAGCTCCCACTCTCCGGCAGGCCCCAGCACCAGCAGGACACCGGAATCCACCAACCCCGTGTCCTGCGCGAACGGCATCAGATAGGGAAACGTCACCTGTTCGAGGATGAACAGCGCGGCGTTCTCGCACCGCCCCGACCGGACATACGAATCGGCGATCCGCAGCGCCGTGAACGGGGCGGCCAGGCCCTGTTCAGAGACGGCGAAGCTCATCGATCCACCGCCGAGCGCGTAGTTAAGATGAGCGGACAAGGTCCGCTCCAGCGCGTGCGGGTCGGGCAGCGCGTAAGCCACGATGAGCAGGCCGGGTGCGGGCAGCGGATCGGGAACCGCGCGCAGCAGCCGCTCGGCCAGCGCGAGGAACGTGACGTTGCGGCCCTTGCCCGCCCACTCCGGCTGGAACGTCAGGCCGTGTGGGGCGAGCACGGACTCGTTGAACTCGATGATATCTGGCTCGTAGTGCGGTGGCTGGCTGTCGTCCGCTACCACCGCGACGACGGTCCGCAGCGCCAGGGTCACGACCCAGTCCTGGCTATCAGGCACTGCTTGCCGAGCAGGTCCTCGACTGTGTCCCGGCGTCTGACTAGGTGTGGGACGCCGTCGGCCACGAGCACCTCGGCCGGGGAACCGTGGCTGAGGAACAGTACCGGCGACGAGGTCGGCCCGTAGGCGCCCGAGCGCTCGACCG
>JAICUO010000624.1 GCA_025935815.1 Streptosporangiaceae bacterium | reverse complement strand
GGAGTGGCCAGGGGTTAGGAGGAGGTGCAGACGCCGCCGTGGGCGCTTCCGTACACGTTCCCCCACAGCGTGTGGTCTGTCACCGGGGTGGTCATGATCGTCGCGGGCAGGCCGGAGACCGGGGTCGCGAGGGTGAGCGAGGTCTGGGCCTTGGTCACGAACGGCGCGACGACGGGGTCGGCCAGGTTCGTGTCGCCCTGGTAGGTGACGTCCTGCAGGGTCGGCGCCCCGCCGCCCGGCTCGCCGGGGGCGTGCTTGACGCCCTTGGCGGCGTCGACCGCGTACGTGAGCGCGTACTTCGCGTAGAGGTCGGCGGGCTGGGACTGCGACGCGGTGACCGACCCGTTGGCGATGTCGCACATCTCGAAGGGAACGCCGTCATCGCTGACCAGCATGACCGGGTTGGCCGAGCCGGGGCCCAGGCCCTTGCTCTTCAGCAGCGGGATGATGCCGGTGTCGGGACTGGACCACTGGGAGTAGATGGCCTTGAGCTGCGAGCCGTAGGCGTTGATCGCGTTCTGCGCATCGGTGACGGCGGTGGCGTCCGTCCAGTTGGTCGGCTCCTTGAGGACCTTCACGCCGGGGTCGTTGGCCGCCATGCAGGAATCGAAGGCGTTGGTACGGTCGGCGCCGTTGGAGGAGGTGAGGTCGCCTTCCAGGTCGAGCACGTAGCCGGACTTGGCCTTGGCGGAGATGATGGCGCAGGCATCCTGGCCGTACAGCGTGTTGGAGGCGCGGACGACCATGTAGACCTTGCCGACGCCGACGATCGTGTCGACCGACACCAGCTGCACGTTGTGGGCGGTGGCGTAGCTGATCGCGGGGCCGAGGCTGGTGGCCGTCTCCGGGTTCACCACGATGGCCTTGGCGCCCTCGTTCACCAGCTGCTCGATCTGCTGGTTCTGCAGGCTGGCGCTGGCCTGGGCCAGCAGCGGCCCGATCAGCTTGATGTGCAGCTGCTGGGCGTACTGCTGCTCATAGTTGATGTAGGCGGACCAGAAGGCGGTGTTGTTGTAGGTCAGGGCCACGCCGATGGGAATATCGCCCGACGCGGCCGAGCCGCTGGTGGCGCCGGCGCCGCCGCTGCTGGCAGCGCTGCCGGAGCTGCCGCCGGAGCTGCAGGCGGCGACGAGCAGGCCAGCGGCGGCCAGGGCGGCCGTCCCGGCCAGGCGTCTGATGAGTCTCATGTTTCTCCTCGGTGAGTTATGAGTCGGAACTTGCTGGATGACGCTCACTGGGTGGTGACGCCGGCGAGATCCCGCCACACCGGGCCCTGCGGGAACTCGTAGGCGCGCAGCGACTCAGGCCGCAGCGCGGCGGAGAAGCCGGGCTTCGTGGGCGCGAGGTACCGGCCCCCGACCACGCGCACCGGGTCGGTGAAGTGCTCATGCAGGTGATCGACGTACTCAAGGGGGCGGTCGTGGCTGGAGCCGGCGACCGCGACGAAGTCGAACATCGCGAGGTGCTGGACCATCTCGCACAGCCCGACCCCGCCGGCGTGCGGGCAGACGAGGACGCCGTACCTGGCGGCGAGCAGCAAGATCGCCAGGTTCTCGTTGACCCCGGCGACCCGGCACGCGTCGATGGTCAGCACGTCGGCCGCGCCCGCCTGGAGGAGCTGCTTGAAGATCACCCGGTTGGCGACGTGCTCGCCCACCGCGACCTTGACCGGCGCGATCGCGCCGCGGATGGCGGCCAGGCCGAGGATCTCATCCGGGCTGGTCGGCTCCTCGACCCAGTAGGGGTCCCACGGCGCGAGCGCCGCGATCGCGGCCTGTGCCTCGGCGACGCCCCAGCGCTGGTTGGCGTCCACCGCGATCCGGATGCCGGGGCCCACCGCCTTCCTGGCCAGGGCCAGGCGGCGGGCGTCGTCGCCCGGGTCAGCGCCCACCTTCAGCTTGATCTGGGTGAACCCGTCGTCGACGGCCTGCCGGCAAAGCGCGACGAGCTTCTCGTCGGAGTACCCGAGCCAGCCCGGCGTCGTGGTGTACGCGGGGTGGCCGTCGCGCAGGAGCTCGGTGATCCGCTCCTCGCGCCCGGGCCGGGCCGCGCGCAGGATGTCCAGGGCGTGGGCGGGGGTCAGCGCGTCCTGCAGGTACCGGAAGTCGACAAGCGCCACGATCTGCTCCGGCGTCATGTCGGCCAGCAGCCGCCACAGCGGCTTGCCCGCCACCTTGGCGGCCAGGTCCCAGGCGGCGTTGACGACGGCGCCGATGGCCATGTGCATGACGCCCTTCTCCGGGCCCAGCCAGCGGAGCTGGCTATCGCCGATCAGGCCGGCGCTGAACGCGCCGAGGTCGGCGATGATGTCATCGACGTGCCGGCCGACGACGTGCGGGCGCAGCGCCGCCACCGCGGTGACCATCACCTCGTTGCCGCGCCCGATGGTGAAGCACAGCGCGTGCCCCTCCAGCCCGTCGGCGTCCGTGCGCAAGACCGCGTAGGCCGCCGAGTAATCGGGGTCGGTGTTCATCGCGTCCGACCCGTCGAGTTCCAGCGAGGTCGGGAACCGCACGTCGTAGCAGTCGAGCGCGACGATCCGCGCGCCAGCCGGGCCGGCCGGGACGCCTGGGCTGGCCGGGATCGTCGCGGGTTCTTCTGGCTGAACGTGCGTCACTGGCGCTCCTCGTCCTGGCAAACATCGGATCTATTGATCGGATGTTTACACCTTATGGACGGTTCTGCAAGACCCTTTCCGCAGTTGGGACCGTTCGTTAGAGATGAAGATATCGGTTCTCTGTGCCTGTATGACGAGTTAGCCGCCCGGGCAAGGGCGGTGCGGTGGGTGCCTTACAGCCATGGGCAGGTACGACGGCCTGCCGGTTCACGTGATTCATCGGATCACCTGGCGGCGGATGCGGATCTGCGGCGGTGACCGGGAGATGGTTAACTGGACCCGGGATGCGGGAGCCTGCGGCCTGATCACCGGGGGGCTTAACGGGGATGCGGGGTCATGCGGGCGGGCATGGCGAGAGGCAGCGCCGCGCTGCCCGCCAGTGCCCGTGAGTAGCCCAGGGGGACCTAGGAGTGGATCGGGCCGCGGGCGCCGCCGCCGGCCGCGATCGCGTCACCGGTGATGGCGACGCTGCGCGGTGAGCACAAGAACGCCACCACGTCGGCCACCTCGGCGGCGTCGACGAGGCGGCCGATGGCCACGCCGGAGGCCATGGCCGCGCGAGCCTCGTCCTCGCTGATGCCACGGGCCCTCGCGATGCCGCGCACCATCGCCGGCGTGCGCTCGGTGACGGTAGTCCCGGGTGGACCACGGTGACGTTGATCCCGTGCGGGCCGAGCTCGTCAGCCAGGTTCTTCGTGGCCGCCGCCACGGCGACGTTGCGGATGGAGCCGATCGCGGACCCGCTCTGGCGGGCGGCCAGGCCGCTGATGTTCACGATGCGGCCCCAGCCGGTGGCGATCATGTGCGGCGCGACCGCCCGGGCGCAGCGCAGGTAGCCCAGGACCTTCGTCTCGACCTCAGCGCGCAAGTCGTCGTCGCGCAGGCCGGCCAGGTCCCGGCGGATCGTGGGGTCGGCCGGCTGGGCGGCCGCGTTGACCAGGATGTCGACGCCGCCGAGCTCGCCGGCCACCCGGGCGACCATGGCGTCGACCGACTCACTGGACGCGGTGTCGGCAGGGACGGCGAGCACCCGGGCGCCCGTTCCCCTCGCCCGTCCTCCCGCCGCCTCCTCCAGCGCCGCCGCGCCGCGGGCGACGAGGGCGACATCCGTGCCCTCGGCGGCCAGGGCGGTCGCCACCGCCAGCCCGATTCCGCGGCTCGCCCCGGTGACGATCGCGCGCTTGCCATCCAGTCGCAGGTCCATGATCGCAATCTACTGGGCGAGATCTGCGCGCGGCTGGACATGACCGTGGGCTCGGTGGGTAGTCCCCGTCCGTGGACCGAGTTACGGGAGGGAGCCCCGACGATGATAGGGGACACAGGACACAACCCGATACTTGCAGAAGCCGAGCGTGAGCTGGAGGCGGCCATCCACGACGCGCGGGTGGCGTTCGACTGCATCGGCCTAGGCGAGACCGACCGCGCGCACACCAGCGCGGTGACGGCCCGGGTGGCGATCGACGCCGCCGTGATCGCCATCCAGGGCGCGCTGACCGGGGGAATCACCAGGTCGGCGGCCGGGGGCATGGCCACCGGTCCGGAGACGGAAGGCTGGACCCGGTTAGCCGGGGTACGTTCCGTGCATGGCTCTCCGTTATCCTTTGAGCGGGTGAGTCGGCCGGGCGGTCGCGCCAGGCCTTACCAGGCCTGGTGAGGAAGGTCCGGGCTCCACAGGGCAGGGTGGTCGGTAACGCCGACCCGGGGTGACCCGCGGGATAGTGCCACAGAAAGCAGACCGCCCCCCCGTCCCGTCAGGGGCGGCGGGGTAAGGGTGAAACGGTGGTGTAAGAGACCACCAGCGCCGCAGGTGACTGCGGCGGCTCGGTAAACCCCGCCCGGAGCAAGGTCAAACGCGAGCGTTTGAGGGCGGCCCGCCCGATGCTCGCGGGTAGACCGCACGAGGCTGTCGGCAACGGCAGCCCTAGATGGATGACCGTCGCCCCGCGCGAGCGGGGT
>JAICUO010000338.1 GCA_025935815.1 Streptosporangiaceae bacterium | reverse complement strand
TGGCCGCAGGTCGTCAGCGCCGCGTGCCTGGTCCTGATCTGGCGGAACGCTCCGGCCCATGAGCAGGCGCTGCTGCGCCGCGTGGGCGGGGCGCTGGCGAGCATCGGGCCGGACGCCAGCCCGCGCGGCAACCGGCTGCGGATCGCCGGCGCCGTGGTCCTGCTCGCCGGCGGCATTGGCTGGCTGGTGTCGGTGCACGAGTCCGTGTCCCTGCTGCGGCCGCTGGGTGGCGTGGTGCTGGTACTGGCCGGCTGCGTGCTGCTGCTCGGCCCGTGGTGGCTGCGGATCGCCCGTGACCTGGTGCTGGAGCGGCAAGCGCGCGCCCGGGCAGAAGAGCGCGCGGACATGGCGGCGCGGTTGCACGACTCGGTCTTGCAGACCCTCGCGCTGATCCAGCGTCGCGCCGATGACCCGGCGCAGGTCACGCAACTGGCTCGCGCGCAGGAGCGGGAACTGCGCTCGTGGCTGTTCGAGGGGCAGGCACCGGGGTCGGCCTCCGGGGCGGGGTCGCTGGCGGCCGGCATCCGCCAGATCCAGCAGGATGCCGAGGCCCGGCACGGGGTGCCGGTCGAGGTGGTGACCGTGAGTGACTGCCCGCTCGACGAGGACCTGGCGGCGCTGCTCGCCGCGGCGCGGGAGGCAGTGGTCAACGCGGCAAAGTGGTCCGGCGCGCCCGTCATCGCGCTGTTCGCTGAGGTCACGGCGGACGGCGTGGAGGTCGTCGTGCGGGACCGGGGGAAGGGCTTCGACCCGTTGTCGGTCCCGGCGGACCGCAAGGGCCTGGCCGAGTCGATCCACGGCCGGATGAGCCGGCACGGCGGTACGGTGGCCGTGCAGGCTGCAGTAGGGGAGGGAGTCAAGGTGTCGCTGAAAATGCCGCGCGCCGCTGCCGCGAGGAGTGCTGCTCGTGAGTGAGGCAGGACGTTCCCAGGGGACTCCCCGGGTCGTGCTCGTCGATGACCACGGGCTGTTCCGCTCCGGGGTGCGGTCGGAGCTAGGACGGGCCGTGGAGGTCGTCGGCGAGGCCGATGACGTGGCACCGGCCATCGAGGTGATCACCAGCACCCAGCCGGACGTGGTGCTGCTGGACGTGCACCTGCCCGGCGGCGGCGGCGCCGCCGTGGTGGCCGCCATCCGGGAGCGAGGCCTGCCGGACGTGCGGTTCCTCGCCCTGTCAGCCTCCGACGCCCCCGAGGACGTGATCGCGGTGATCCGGGCCGGGGCGCGCGGTTACGTGACGAAAACCATCAGCACGACTGAGCTCGCGGACGCGATCCGCCGGGTCGCCTCCGGCGACGCGGTGTTCTCCCACCGGCTGGCCGGGTTCGTCCTGGACGCGTTCGCCTCGGCGGCCACGTCGGGACCGGATGCGGTCAAGCCCTCCTTCGACCCGGAGCTTGACCAGCTCACCGCGCGCGAGCGGGACGTGCTGCGGCTGATCGCGCAGGGGTACACGTACAAGGAGATCGCCCGCGAGCTGTACATCTCGGTGAAGACCGTGGAGAGCCACGTGTCGTCGGTGCTGCGCAAGCTGCAGCTGTCCTCGCGGCACCAGCTCACCCGGTGGGCGGCGGAGCGCCGGCTAGCCTGATCCGGGCCACCACTGGCGGGGCGATCCGGGTAGCAGGAGTCAGTGGCGGCCTTGGGTCCCGGCGCTGGGACCGGAGTTGCCGTTGCCATCACCGGAGTCGCCGCCCTGGGCGGGACCGTTACCTGGCGCCGGCGGCTTGATGTCCGGCATCGAGGCCCAGTGGCCGTTGCCGTAGCCCGGCGGGTAGTGAAGGGCCGGCCCGGTGCCCCCGTAATCCCTGGGCAGCTTCTTCCAGCAATAGAACAGGACCATCTGCGGGCCGCCGGCGATCGCGCTCAGCGTGTTGAAGTCTTCGTGGTCCCAGTTCTTGACGCCGGGCCACCACGGGTTCTTCAGCCATGCCCGACACAGCGCCTGGTCCCTGTCAGCGGATGCGTTGCCGACGCCGACGTCGACTGTAGGGGTGGGCTGGTCAGCGGGTGTCGGGGAAGCTGACACGCCCGCCACGCCCGCGCTCCCGCTGGCGGAGTCGCTCGGGCGGACGCCGGACGGCGACGCGGCCACGTTGACGGTCTTGACGTGGGCGGAGAACACGCCGCCGGCGTAGGCGAAGCCAACCACCGCGGCGATGACGACCGCGGCGACGCCGCTGACGAACCCCAGCCGTGCTCCCCGGCGGCTAGGCGGCCGGGTTGACCCGGTGCTGCGGTGCCTGGCCCGCGCGCTCCGCCTGCTTCGCGAGGACCCGTTCGCCGCCCGGAGCTCAAGCGGCAGCGTGTGCGATGACACGCCCGGGTCGTCCAGCGTGCCGGATCGCAGCGCCCGGAAGGCGGCCCGCGCCTGTGCCTCTTCGCGCAGCTCAACCGCCGACGGCGGGCCGCCCAGCGCGGCGACGGTGTCCGCCAGCGGGCGGAACTCCTCCGGGACCAGCAGCAGGTGCCCGTTGAGCAAGTCTTCGGCGGTCACCGCGGGCAGCAGAACTTCGGGACCGGGGTCACCGTGTGCCCCGTCTCCCCACGCTCCACGCGGAAATCCGTCACCCATGTCATCGTCTGGAACGCCGTACCTGCTCAAAGCGTTACACCCGCCCCGGACAGCAGCGTCGCGAGGCGCTTCAGCCCCCGGTGGGCGGCCACTCGCACCGCGCCGGGGCTACGGCCGAGCATCTCCGCGACGACGTCGGTGTCCAGGCCCGCGACGACGCGCAGCATGATCACTTCCGCCTGCTGCTCGGGGAGCCGGGACACCAGCGCGATGGCCCCCTCGGTGGCGATGTTGTCCATGGCGATCTGCTCCGCACCGGGCGCCCGCGGCACCTCCCCCGCGCTGATGTCATCAAGTGGCTCCGTGGGATGCCGGTTGCGGTGCCTGACCTGGTCAAGGACGCGCCTGCGGGCGGTCGTGAACAGCCAGGCCCGCCAGGAGGATTCATCTCCGGTGAAGGTGCGCAGGCCGCGCAGGACTTGAACCCAGGTCTCGGCCGCCACATCCTCGGCATGGTCGGGGGCCACGACCCTCAGGTAGCGGAGCAAGGCCGGGTTCGCGTCCCGCCATAGGACCGAGAACGCCTCCTCGTCATTGTCGCGCGCGGCCTCCAGCAGAGCCGCGAACTCCTCGCCCACCACATGGTGAAGTATCGGCAGTTAACCCGCTTCTTCGCAGCTAAATGGGCATCAAGGCCGTCACGATTCGCGGGAGAGGGCACAAGGCGGGGCGCTCGCGGGGCTGGGTCGTGGCCGCGATGCCGACGATGCCACGGCGGGTGACGTCTAGGACCCTCCTAACCCTTGCACCACTTCCGTCACCACGCCCATCGCAGATCGCGAAGACTTTTTTGGCTGGGAAGACTTTTGCCACCTATAAGAGAAAAAGTCTTCGCGACGCGAAAACTCTTCGGCGTAGCCGGTATCCGTGGTGCCCCAGTGGCGTGGAGAGCGTGGCCGGGTGGCGCCAGTGGCCGGCTGGCGCGGGAAGCGGGCCGGGGTGGAGTGAGGCGGGTGGGCAGTGGCCGGGTGGCGCGGGAAGCGGGCCGGGGTGGAGTGAGGCCGGCTGGCGGTGGTGGCCAGGTGAGAGCCCATAAGGGGACGGCGTCCCCGTATGTCCGGGGGTTTGGTGGTTATCCCCCGGATAAGCAGGGCTGGATGACGAACTGGCGGAGGTAGAGGTCGCGGAAGGTCACGGGGCCGCGCGGGCCGGGGAGGGCGTCGATGTTGATCCCGGTTTCCGGGACGCCGAGCAGCTTGAAGCCGTCCAGCAGGCGGGTGGGCGCGTTCCAGAACGCGCCGGTGCCCGCGTAGCCGTCCAGGAACTCCGTCGCCGCGGCGGGGTCGCTGGCCGCGATGCCGGCCGCCAGGCCGGAGGTCTCCTCGTTGGCGATCGCGGCCGCGTGCGCGGGGCTGGTCGCGGGGGCGATCGTCACGGTCGCCTCGCGGCCGGCCTCCAGTGCCCACTCATGCCCCAGCGGGTGGTCATGCGGCGGCAGCGAGGCGCTGATCCGCAAGGTCCCCAGCTGGGCGGTCAGCTCCGGCAGCCACTCATCCCACAGGCGGTCGTCGACCAGCAGCAGGTTGAGGCGGTTGCAGACGCCCAGCCGGTCCAGGCTGGCGTCGATGAGGGGAGCCACCACGTCTCGTTGGGCCGAGGAGTGGATGTAAAGGACTCCTCCCCCATCGGCATGGGCAAGGGTACGGACGCCGTGGGCCGCGCCGGTCGCGGCCAGCGCCCGGGTGCTCGCGCCGCTCCCGCGCAAGATGACGAGCGGCACCAGCTGAGGCTCACGGACCAGGGCATAGGCGGCCGCCTGGCCGGGGACGCGGACCAGCTGGATCGCCTGCGGGCTAAGCCCGGCCTTGGCCAGCGCGGGGGCGATGACCTCGTCGGCCAGCGCGATCGCCGAGCGCAGCGCGGCGCTCCCGGTGCGCAATACCCCGGCGTTGCGCGACTTGATCAGCTGCGACGCGACGTCGACGGTCACGTTGGGCCGGGCCTCGAAGTTGGCGCCGACCACGCCGACGGGACGGCGCCGCTCGCTGGCAACCAGCCCGCCGGGCAGGTCACGGACCTTGCGAGTGAGCGGCTCGTGGGGGACGCCGGCGAGGATTTCCAGCTGGCTGGCCATGGCGGCCAGGCGGGCGGAGTCCAGGTGGAGCCGGTCTTGCATCGCGCCGGGCAGGCCGGCGGCGGTGGCGGCGCGCATGTCGTCCTCATTGGCCGCCAGGATCGCGGGCCCGGCCTCGTCGAGCGCGGCCGCCATCGCCCGCAGCGCCTCGTCGATCTGGGCGTCCGGGGCGCTGGCGAGGCCCGGCACCGCCGCGCGGGCGGCACGGGCGGCGGTCCGCACGGCTTCCTCGGCCGCCGGGTCGCTTTCACCGGCGGCGGTCGCGACGTTGCCTGCTGCCCTGGCCTCAGCTGACATGGTTCGGTGCTCCTGGTGCGCGCGTTTGCTGGTCCACTGCCGAGTCTAGGCGCTGCCAGCGGTGCTGGGCCGGGCGCCGCCGGGATCGCCCGCGGAAGCCGGGACGCTCGGGCCGAGCCGCAGCGGCGGGCCGTCGATCGCGCAGCTCAGGCACTCCAGGTCCGTCGGCGCGGCGGCGCCGGCCTCTTGGGCGGCGCGGCGGCGCGGCGGGTTGCTGATCGTGGCGAAGGCGAGCAGGCCGCCGGCCGCGCACACCGCGGCGGCGATCAGGACCGCCCGGTGGAAGCCGTCGGTCAGCGCGGCCGGGTGCAGGTAGACAGTGCCGGTCAGGCCGGCCGCCACCGGCAGCACCGCGACGGCGATCAGGCCCGCGGCCCGGGCCACGTCGTTGTTGACCGCCGAGGCGATGCCTGAGTGCTCGGCGGGCGCCGAGGACATCGCGGTCGCGGTCAGCGGCGCGACGTTCAGCGTCGTGCCGATGCCGAAGACGATGGCGGCCGGCAGCACCTGCGTCAGGTAGTCGCCGTCCCCGTGCAGCCGGGCGAACAGCGCCATCCCCGCGGCGATCAGCAGCGGTCCAATGGTCATCGGCAGCCGCGGGCCGATCCGCGCGGCCAGCGCCGCCGAGCGGGCCGAGAACGCGAGCATGATGGCGGTCACCGGGAGCAGCGCCGCCCCGGCGGCAACGGCGCTGTAGCCGAAGGCCTCCTGCAGCACGACCGGCAGCAGGAAGAAGACTCCGCCGAGGGCGCCGTAGACCACGAAAGTCACCGCGTTGGCCGCGGTGAACTGGCGCGACCGGAAGATCCCCAGGGGCAGCATGGGAGCCTGCTCGCGCCACTCGATCACCACGAAGGCGACCAGGAACACGACCCCGGCGGCGAGGCTGCCCAGCACCGGGGGCGCGGTCCAGCCGCTGGCCGAGACGCCGATCAGGCCGTAGGTGATCCCGGCGAGGGCGAGGCTGATCGTGACCGCGCCGGCGACGTCGAGGTGCCTGCGGTCAGCGTCGGGGGCGTGGGACTCGGGCACGTGCCGGACCGCGATCGCGATGACCGCGGCCACGAGGGGCAGGTTGATGAAGAAGACCAGCCGCCAGGAGACCGCGCTGATCAGCCAGCCGCCGAGGAACGGCCCGATGGCGGTGGCGACGCCGCCGAGGCCGGACCAGGAGCCGATTGCCCTGGCCCGGTCATCCGGGGCGAACGACGCCTGCAAGATCGCCAGGCTGCCGGGCGTCAGCAAGGCGGCGCCGACGCCCTGCATGGCCCGGGCCGCGATGAGCAACTCCACGTTCGGGGCCACGCCGCAGGCCAGCGAGGCGAGCGCGAACCACGTGACGCCGATGACGAATACCTTGCGCCGGCCGTAGGTATCGCCGAGCGCGCCACCGAGCAGCAGCAGGCCGGCCAGCGTCAGCGTGTAGGCATTCACCACCCACTGCATGCTGTCGACCCCGACGTGGAAGTCCCTGGCGATCGCGGGCAGCGCGATGCCGACGACGGTGGCGTCCAGGGCGGCCAGCCCCGAGCCGAGAACCGTGGCCGCGAGCACCCAGCGGCCCCGGGCGGTGCCATAGCGCAGGCTGAGCACGCCCGGGCCGGGAGTGGCCTGGTCTGAGGTGGCCGCGCCGGGGCTATCCACGCGCGGCGAGCTCGCCCTGATGGCGGCGTAGGTCTTCCAGGATGTCCTTGCCGAGCTTGCGGGTTTCCCGGCGGTTGATCATCGCCCCGGCCAAGGCTCCGGTGAGCAGCGGGCCCAGCGAGAAGGTACTGCGCCCCACCCGGCCGGCGAGCCGCCGTCGCAACTGCCGCGCCAGCGGCGACCCGGCGACCAGCAGCAGCCCGCCGGGCACCGCGTAGACGCCGCGCCGGTGCGCCCACGCGCCGATGTAGGCGCGCCCTCGCTCGACGGCGTTGCCCGGGGCGGGGACCCCGAGGATCTCGTGCAGTTCGCCGACCAGCTTGATCTCGATGCCGACGACCGCCAGCGTCTCGGCCGCGATCTCGGCCGGGAAGGCGGGCAGGACCGGCAGCGCGGACCAGGCGCCGGTGGTCCCGCCGACGGCGGCCGACGCGCGGGCCGCGCGCTCGATGAGCAGCCGGGCTATCTCCTGGTCGTCGCGGCCGGGGAAGAGCACGCGCAGCGTCGCCTGATCGCGGATGCGCAGCCGCGGGCCCATCGCGATGACCTGGCCGGCGAGCCAGGTGAGGGCCGAGCGTCCGCCCTGCCCGGCCGCGCGCGAGCTGCGCCCGGCCGCCGCGGCGAGGGCCTGGGTACGGCGGCCGACGGCCTGGGTGCGGCGCCCGGCCACGTCAGTCGTGCGCCTGGCGAGGCCGGAGGACCGCCTGGCGACACTGGAGCCGGCCGAGGTGAGCGCGCCAGTGATCTTGCGACCGGCCCGCGGCTGGTCGCCGTCGGCGTCCGGGCTGGTGGTCGCGTCGAGGGCCTCATCCTCCGCGGTGCCATCCTCGGTGGTCCCGCTGTCAGCAAGGGAGGCGTCGTCGGCGAAGTCGCTCGCCTCGGTTAGCTCGACGGCGATCTCCGCGGCTTGGCTGGCCACGGCGTCCTCGCTCGCGGCCTTTGCGGCGTCCTCGGCAGGAACCTGCCCTTTGTCCGGATTAACCATGTCACGCACCCCCATACAGGCTAAGGCACGTGGCGGCCGGCAGCCGCGCGGGGCGCTAGCGGGACGGGGTCAGCGCGGCACCGGATACCAGCGCCGGCATCACGGGCACGCTGTCGCACTGCTGAGGGTTACCGGGGGCGACCAGCATCTTGGCCGCCAATTCCGGCGACATGGCGCAAGTCACCGTCGACTGGGCGACCTGCCCGGGATCGGCGGGCGTTGGCAGCGCCGGCATCGACACGTACAGGAACAGCCCCGCCATGACGCTGAGCAGCAATGCGGGCAACATGGTGCCAACTGGGTGGAGCCGCACGATGGCCACCAACCGGTGAACACCGCACTTGATCCAGTCGGCGGCGCACGCCAATGCCAGCCGGGCGCAGGGCAAGGACGGGCCGCAGCCCATCCGCGCCTCCTGCCGCAGCCGGCGCACGGCCGCCGCGCGCTGCGCGCCGGTAAGTCCCGGCTGCAGGTAGATCGCGGTACTTCGGCCCGCGTACTCGGCTCGCGCGTGCATCCCCGACGGCAAGTCCCGGTACCGGATTGTGATCACGACTTAAGTCCATCCGCCCGTGTGAACGGCCTCCCCCGCGCATATCCCCCGCGGATAAAGGCCCCGCGCCCCCTGACGCGTTTAACATGCGCAAATCTAACGCAACAGATTCCCATCGTCACCCACGTTAGAGAACTCCGGCAGGCGGGACATGCAGGAAGGAGGCGTCGGAACTGCGACTAGGCTGCGTGCGTGATGCCTGCGCCTGACGCCTCCCAGCCGACCGTGCACCACGCTGCCCGAGTCGCCACGGGCAGCCGGGTGAGCGTCAGCGCGCGCGCCGGCGACACCGAGGCGCTGCGGACCCGGTGGGCGCTGCTCGTCGCGCTGGCCGGCGGGCTGGTGCTGGCGGCGGCGTTCCCCCCGGCCGGGGCGTGGCCGCTGGCGGCGGTGGGCCCGGCACTGCTCACGGTCGCGCTCGCGGGCCGGAGCCTGCGCGCCTCGCTGGCCGTCGGGCT
>JAICUO010000440.1 GCA_025935815.1 Streptosporangiaceae bacterium | reverse complement strand
TGATCATGACGCGAGCGGCCGTCCCGCGACGTCACCGTGGCCCCGGACGCCCCCGCAGCATCGCCAGCAACAGATCGCCACGCGCTGTTGTAGTACTAGTTCACATGTCGCCGCACGCGCGGTGGCAACAGGAATGAGCACTCCCGCGCCGACGATCGTGACGATTGACGCGATTCCCGCGATGATTTTCGTGGGCCGCGCTGATCACTTAAAGTGCGGTACTGACTCGTCGTGGGACGGTCCGCGGAGGATGGCGGTTATTGCCCGCGATCTGCGTCGGCTTCCCGGATCCGCTGGAGCAGCGATTCGAGGTCTTGATGGTCGTCGGGGAGCAGGCGGAACCGCTGGGCGACGGCGAGGGTGTCATCATTCACCGTGAACGCGGGATCGCCGCGGTAGTCGCGGTAGTCGCGGGAGTGCCAGAACCTCTCGTGGCCGGACCGCCACTCGGCGACCGACGCGTATCCCTCCCCCTCGCCGACGGCGTGGGGGAGGTCGATGTCGCCGACCCTGACGACGCGGACCCCGGCTATCTCGATCAGCGCGATGGGGATTCCCGCCGAGTCGATGACTACCTGCCTGTCGCCGGGGCGCGGCAGCGGCTCGGCGTCCAGTTCGTAGTCTGCGAGCAGCCCGGTCGTCGTGGTCTTGGCCCCGGCGATGATGGCCGCCACTAGTTGATCGCGCAGCGGCCCGGGAAACGCGAACTCCCCGACGCTCAGTCGTCCCGGCTCAGGTTCCATGCCGCCAGAGCCTAGCTCAGTCACCTACCCTGCGTTGCCGGTAATGGCAGCGCCGGGCGCGCTCTTGGTGGTGATGTCGCCATCATCAAGTCGCGCCGACGAACGATGGTCAGCGTGTGAGGATAAAGCGCCAGGCTGGCGTGAGGGCAGGCCACACTAGTGCAACCACGAGCGCCGCCGTCCACAGGGACCAGTTGCTATGCGCATAGGTGGCAATGTTCGCTCGCTCGGCGCTGATTATCGTCGGAATTTTCTCGTGCTCGCCCGCGTACGCCGAAGCTGCCATGATCAGGAGCCATAGCAGTTGGACCAGCCAGCCGACGGGATATATCACGAGCGCCGCAAGCACCTGCGGCACGGTTCCGGCCTGGGCGAGGGCACGTCGAAGTGCCGTGGGCGGGTGGGTGATGCGGCCGGACATCCAGTGTCTAAACCCGCTGGACCGCGGCGCCTGGAGCGCACGCGCCAGGGCCGCGGATCGGCCGTGCGCTGCTGCGTGATGATCGGCTGCGATCTCCGCGCTCCATGATGCCGCTATAGGCATCGTGATCATCGCCATCAGTTGCGCGGTGGACGCGAGCAGTGCCCACAGCAGGCCTGGAAGGAGCAACGTCAGGAACTGTGATGCTTTATGGGTCGTACCCGGCATGCCGACCTGGCGGAAGAAGTCGGTGGTTTCTGCGACCCACGATACTGATATCGGGATCACGATGAATGCGATGAGGATCCACATCCAGCGCCGCAGCAGGCCTTCCAGGGGGCTAACCGTGCCGAGCAGCAGTGCGTCGCCTCGGTCGCGGTGGCTCAGTTCGTGGCGGATGACCGCCTCGGCCGCCTCGCGGTCGCGGCGCCACATCTGAACCAGGCGACCGCAGACGGCAAGCGAGGCACGGCGGAACCCGTGCGGGTAGATGAAGGCGGAGACGTCTAGGCGAAGGACGTTGGCCCGGACCTCCATGCCTGGCGCTACCGACCGGGCGAAGTCCGTGATCTCCGCGATCACCGGCTTAGCCGTCGGAGCAAGCCGGTAGCTGCGTGCCACAAATCTCCCCCGCAGAGGCGCGCCGATGATCGCGGCGATGGCGGCGATTAGCAGTAGCGGTGGCACCAGGTCGACCACTTCCCCAAGCCGGAGCACACCCGTCCCCGACGCTGCGTAACTGGACGCCGCCGTGATGCCGAGCAGGTCATAGAGTGACTCCTTCCAGGTTGGAAGCTGCCCGGGGACGGTAATGACGAGCGAGCTGGCCAGCCAGAACAGCGTCCAGGGCGGGACGGCTAGCCTGGGCGCCCCGCGGCTGTCATTTACGGCCGGGGCTGGCGCCGACCGCGTCGAGGAACTCACGCGTGCCTCCAAGGTCGTCCAGCAGTCCTCGCACTATCCGGTAACTGAGCAGCTGACGGTGCTGTGCGTCGATACCTGCCTTGCCGAGTTCCTCCTCGATCGCAATGAAGATCCGGTTCAGCGCCTGGTAAGCATGCTGGTTCTCCGGCACGGTTTCCGCCAGCGTCGTGCTCTTAGCGGCTGCGCGCTCCGGTCCGCGCCTGTAGCGGTCCCGGAGGTCAACGACGTCCTTCACCATCCCGGGAATGTCGGCCGCGCCGCTGGCAAGGAATGCCTGGATCAGGGCGCCTGAGGCCGCGATTGCCGACAGCACGAACGGGAATACGGCAAGGACTGCCCCGGGATCGAACCCGCCAGGAGTGGCGGCGGATGCTCGGAACAACTCTGCCCGTTCCCTGCCGCCCGCCACGTAGGCCGCAGCAATATCAGGGGCAAGATCTGCTTCATCTGGCGCTACCGCTTCGGCAAGGCGCGTAGCCCACGCCTCGATCACGTCATCCATGCCGACTACCCTGCTGAGTCATGAGAAGTTGCTCCGGAATTCGATCTTGTAAGGGCCCGGCACGTAATGGTCCAGGCTGATCATCTGCACAGGCACGGTCCGATGGGCAGGCGTTGACGCAACGAACCCTCGTAGCGTGGCGACTACCTTGCCAGCAAGCCTGACCGTCACCGTGAAAAAGCCGGGCCGCGGCAAGGCCCGGCCGTTTGTCACCGTGAATGTCGCCGCGAAGTTATCGAGAGCATCAGGGGAAATGAAGTAGTGAAGCACGATCCAGCCCTGGTCGGCCGCCGCCGAAGACGACACTGAAGGGACGGCGGGCACCTGCCGGGCGGCGGGAGCGGGCGTTTCAGTTGCCGTGGTGGCACCGAGGGGTACTAGTGACACCCCGGAGTCCAGATCTCCCGTGAAGGACAAGGAGACCCCCCACGCTACGACGATGACCGTGATCGCAAGTGCGACGACCCACCAACGGCGGAAAAGCCGCTTCACGACCGACAGTCCAGTACGCCACATCACGCCCAGTCCCCAGCGAACATCCCTGCGCCCAACTGTAATTCTCGATGTGCCAGGCAAATACCCGGCACGGCCAAAAGTCCCGGGTCCGCCAGGCTTCCCGCCGTTCCGCAAGGCGTTCTCCGTCCTGGCCGTGGCTGCCCGGGAGAATATGTCAACTTACGCGACCTGCGCATATCTATCGATTAGGCCTCCGAAGGGGACCTTGCCTAGCACGCGACATGCTTGAAGTCGCAGGCCACGACGCCAGAGGCCTGGGCGGCCAGGGTCCAGTGGATCGTCCGCGCTCCCATCCCGTTAAGGGATGGAAAAGGTTCACTTGAAGCTGACGCTTTTCTATGATCGCGTACGGGCATACGTGGTCACCAGCCGCAGCCACCCGGGCCAGGCCCGGCGTGGCGCGCACATGCGGGCGCGCCGGGAAGGTAGTACGAGATCGCAGTAAGATGCTGGCGTGGGAGCAGGCGATGATGGTTACACGCTGCTGTTCGATGTGTGGGTGGTGGCGAACTCGACCCGGGCTGTGCTGGATGAGGCGCTGCGCCCGAGCGGCGTGAGCGCGGAGGAGTTCGCGCTGTACAGCGCTGTTCGCCGGGACGGCGGCATCACCCCGACGGAGCTGGCTTCGTTGATGGCCTTGCCGCCGACGACCGTGTCGTCGATCGTGGCCCGGCTGGAGCGCCGGGGCCACGCCCGCCGCGTGCCCAATCCCGGCGACGCGCGCTCGTACCGGATCCAGCTCACCGAGGCGGGCATGGCCGCGCACGGCGCGGCGGCCGAGCTCTTCGCGCCCGTGCTCGCCAGGGTCGAGTCGGCACTCGACGTGGGAGTCGCCGAGGCGAGGGAGGGACTGGCTGCGATCCGCGATGCCGTGCGCGCTGCCGCGGGCCGCGGCTAGATGCTACAGCCCAAGGCCGGCAGCTTACCGCGCCGCGCCTTGACGGATACTACGATATCGTAGTACCCTGCAAAGTAGTACGAGATCGCAGTAGGAGGGGCCATGTCCGGACTTAGCCGCCTGGCCGAGGACACTGTCAGTCATCAGAACCTGCCCGGCATCGCGGTCGCCGTGGTCCAGGCTGGCCAGGTCATCGCGTCAGCAGCCGCAGGGTTCGCCGACCTGGCCAGCCGAGCGCCCATGTCGGCCGACAGCGCGGGTAACTGGTTCTCGATGACGAAGATCGCGACAGCGACCGCCGCGATGATGCTCGCGGAGGGCAGCGCCCTCGATCTCGATGCACCAGTGGCCCGGTACCTCGGCCAGGCCTGGCCCGGCCGGTTCGCCGGGGTCCGGGTGCGCCACCTGCTGAGCCACAGCAGCGGCCTGCGGAACCCGGTGCCGATCCGGTGGGTCCATCGCGCGACCGACCCCGGGCCCGGCTCAGCCGCCTTCCTTGCCCGGCTCCTCGCCCGCCAGGACCGACCGCGATCAGCGCCAGGCACCGGTGCGTTCTACAGCAACGTCGGCTATCTGGCGCTCGGCGAAGTAATCGCCGCGGCGGCCGGGCGCCCATATGAGGAATTCGTGCGCGACGACCTGCTCAGGCCGCTGGAAATGACCCGGACCACGTTCCGGTGGCGCGACCCTGCCCTGGCCGGCGTGCCTGCGGCCACCGGTCACCAACGGCTGCCCCGGGCGCTGACCCCGGTGCTCAAGGCACTGCTTCCCCAGCACATCCTGGGAGCCCGCACCGGCAAGTTCGTCGGCCTCGAACCATTCGAACTCGACGGAGCCGCCTACGGCGGGCTCATCGGGCCGGTGACCGAGGCAGCGCGGTTGATCGCCCTGCACGCCAACGGCGGCACCATCGCAGGAACCCGAGTGCTCAGCCGCCAGTCGATCGACGCCATGACCGCCGTCACCACACCAGGCAAACCCTACGACCTCGGCCTCGGCTGGTTCCGACCGCACGGCGACCACAACCCGCACGTCGAGCACTTCGGCGGCGGCATGGGCTACTGGAACCTGCTGCGCCTGAACCCGCAAACAGGACTCGGCGCCGCCGTCATGAGCAACACCACGCGGCACTGGAACATCACGGCGTTCGCCGATGCCGCCATCGAGGCCGTAGCCCCCAGCACGGCCCGCCACCCGGCCGCCCGCGCACCGGCGCGACCATGAGCCGCCGCCCGGCCCCGCCGCCGACGTGCGGTGCCGGAACGGCTCGGTCCAGGGGTCAGCGTCGGCTGAGCACCCGCGCCGCGCCTGCCGCCACGGTCGTGACGAGCACCCATCCTCCGGCGATTAGCACGTAGGAGAGCCACTGTTCCGCTCCGTCAGGATTGAACGCATGCTTCTGTCCGAGATCGACCACCGGCAGCAGCAGGTCGAGGGTGTAGATGACTGGGTTGAAGTGGGGCACCGCGCCCGATCCGAGCGACGGCGGCGGCGCGATGGCGAACACGGTGCTTCCGGCGGCCAGAAGAATGACGAGCCAGGCAACTGCCCGGACTGGCCGGTATCCGTACCCGATGGTGACATCTTGCAGCACGCCCCATGCTCGGGCGAACGGCGGCTTCGCCCTGCGCTGGATTCTTTCGCTGGCGTGCATCACGTGGCGCGCATCCACGGGCTGCCCGGCCGCAGTGTAATGGGCGGCGAGCTGCTCGTAGGGCTGCGGCTGGTGGCCGCGCGGGTCTCGCGCGAGCCACTGCAGGCGCTGCTGCGCGGGCAGCCGCGGCTCCAGTGCCCCGTAGGTCAGGCCGTCAACGCTCAGCGTGCCGGGCCAGCACCCGGGATCATCGCGGAAGACCTTGATTCGCGCGTGGCGCAGGTCCACGAGCCCTTTGGCGGGCTCAGCCAATCGCAGGGAGAGCTCGCCCGCATCCAGCGCTGTGGCGTCCAGCGCGACGCCCCCTGGGTTACCGATCCGCGCGCCCGTGAAGCTGACCTCGCCGCCGATCGTGGCTCCGGCGATCCTTACCCTGCCCGCGCAGGTCATCCCGTTGCAGAACACATCGGCGGCCACCTGCGCCCTGGACAGGCGCAGGGCGGTGCCGTCGACGTTGTCCAACTGGGCGTCCGTGAAAACGGCACGCTGGCCTACCCGGGCCGTGCGCAGGCTGATCTCGCCATGCGCGTGTAGCCCGGCGGCGATGAGCGCTCCTTCGATGGAAGCGCGGTCGGCAGCCAGCGCCGGATGGTCTTTGCTTCCGGCAAGATGCGCGCCGCTCAGGTCTACGTCGCTCGCAATCCGCGCGCCGATGAGGCTGACCTGGCCGTCACAAGTAAGGTCAGCCCCGTGGAGGATGCCTATGGACGCCCGGTTGAGGTTCAAGGCGATCCCGCCGGGATTCTTGAACGTCGCGCCCGAGAGGCTCAGGTTCGCCGCCAGGTCGGCGCCGTACAACCTGACCTCGCCGATCGCGGTGAAGTGCTCGATCAGGAAGAGGCCTCCTGCAGCATTCAGCCCGCCCGCGCTGAGCGCGACGCCACCCGGATTATGTAGCCTCGCGCCCACGAGGGCAATGCTCGCGCCGACCCGGGAGTTATGCATGCGCATCTCTCCCTCGACCATCATGCCGCGGCAATCCAGCCGTCCGACGTCGGCGCGGT
>JAICUO010000441.1 GCA_025935815.1 Streptosporangiaceae bacterium | reverse complement strand
TATGAACCTCGCGCTCCCGTCGGCGCAGCGCGCGCTTAACTTCAGCGACGTTGACCGGCAGTGGGTGGTGACGGCGTACGCGCTGTCGTTCGGGAGCCTGCTGCTGTTCTGCGGCCGGCTGGCCGACCTCATCGGCCGCAAGGTGATCTTCCTGACCGGCCTGGCCGGGTTCGCCGTGGCATCGGCCGTCGGCGGGGCCTCGGTCAACTTCGCGAGGCTGGTCGGCGCGCGCGCCGCGCAGGGCGTCTTCGGCGCGATGCTGGCCCCGGCCGCCTTGTCCCTGCTGACCACGACGTTCAGCGACTCGAAGGAGCGCGGGAAGGCGTTCGGCGTCTACGGCGCCATCGCCGGCGCCGGCGGCGCGGTCGGCCTGCTGCTCGGCGGCGCCCTGACGGAGTACCTGTCCTGGCGCTGGTGCCTGTACATCAACCTGGTCTTCGCGGCGGCCTCCATCGCCGGCGGCGTCTTGTGGCTGCACCGCCAGCCGCGGCGCACCGACGCCAAGCTGGACTACCCCGGCGTCCTGCTCGTCTCCGGCGGCGTCTTCTGCCTCGTCTACGGGTTCTCCAACGCCGCGCTGCACTCCTGGGGCACCCCGTCCACCTACGGCTTCCTCGCCGCGGCGGCCGTGCTGCTGGGCCTGTTCGCCTTCTGGCAGAGCCGCGCCAGCCACCCGCTGCTGCCGCCGCGCGTCGTGCTCGACCGCAACCGGGGCGCCGCCTACCTCGGCATCCTCATCGTCGGGGCCGGAATGTTCGGCGTCTTCCTCTTCCTGACCTATTACATGCAGGTCACCTTGCACTACTCGCCGGTGGTCAGCGGCCTGGCGTTCTTGCCCATGGTCGTCTGCATCGCCGCCGCGGCCAACGTATCCAACATCGTGCTGCTGCCCCGGATCGGCCCTAAGCCGCTGGTCGTAGCGGGCACGCTGGCGCTGGCGGGCGCGCAGGTCTGGCTCACCCGGATCGGCGTGCGGGGCGACTACGCGGGCAGCATCCTCGGCCCGCTCATGGTCACCGGCCTCGGCATGGGCTTGATGTTCTCCACCTGCATGAACACCGGAACCTACGGCGTCGCGCCCCAGGACGCGGGCGTCGCCTCCGCCTCGGTCAACACCGGCCAGCAACTGGGCGGCTCGATCGGCACCTCGCTGCTGAACACGATCGCGGCCAGCGCGACCGCCAGCTACATCGCCGCCCACGCCGCTGCCTTCCACGGGCCGCAGCAGGCGCTGAAGGCGGCGGGCCTGGTCCACGGGTACACCACGGTGTTCTGGTGGTGCGCCGCCATCTTCCTGGCGGGAACCGTTATCTGCGGCCTGCTGATGCGGCGGGGCCCGCTGCAGCCCCCCGCGCACGCCGCGGCGCCGCGGGCGGCGGCGGCCACCGAGGTCGTGGCGGCACAGGACTAGGCGGCACAGGACCAGGCGGCACAGGACCAGGCGGCACAGGACCAGGCGGCACAGGACCAGGCGGCACAGGACCAGGCGGCGGGCAGTCAGCCCGTCATACCGTCCTATGGAGGGTCTTGCGGGCTGAGCGGGGGCGGCGGGCGGGGCTGATGGCCGGCTCGGCCAGGCGCGGCAGCACGATGGTGAACCGCGTCATCCCTGGCCGGCTGGCCGCCGTCACGGTGCCGTGGTGAGCGGCGATCACCGCGTCGACGATCGCCAGCCCCAGGCCGGTCGACGGCGCGTCGTCGGCGTGCGAGCGGGCGGTGTCGGCCCGGGTGAAGCGCTCGAACAGGTCGGGGAGCAGCTCCGGGGTGATGCCGGGGCCATCGTCGGTCACCGTGAACACCATCGACGGCGGCGGCGGGGGGGTGCCGCGGCGCACCGTCAGCGCCTCCCCGTCGGGCAGTTCCGGGTCCGGCAGGGCATCGGTGCTCGCCTTGACGGTGACGGTGGTGCCCTCGGGCGTGTGGCGGCCCGCGTTGGACAGGAGGTTGACCAGGACCTGCTGCAGCCGGTGCTCGTCCCCGTGCACCACGACAGGGTCATCGGGCAGGTCGAGCACCCACCGGTGGCCGGGCCGGGCGACCCGCGCGTCGCTGGCCGCGTCAATGGCGAGCCGGGACATGTCGACCGCCTCGCGGCCCAGCGGGCGGCCGGCGTCCAGCCGGGCCAGCAGCAGCAGGTCGTCAACGAGCACGGTCATCCGGGTCGACTCCGACAGGACCCGGCTGAGCGCGTGGGTCACCGTCTCGGGCGCGTCGCCGGGGTGGCGCAGCGCCAGCTCCGCGTAGCCACGGATCGAGGCCAGCGGCGTGCGCAGCTCGTGGCTGGCGTCGGCTGCGAACCGGCGGAGCCGGGTCTCGCTGGCGTTGCGCCGGGCCAGGGCCGTCTGCATGTGCCCGAGCATCCGGTTGAACGCCGCGCCCACCTGCCCGGTCTCGGTGCGCGGATCGGTATCGGGGACGCCGGCCGGCAGCTCGACCGCCCCGGATTCCAGCGGCAGCTCGGCGACCTGGGACGCGGTGGCGGCGACGCGGCGCAGCGGGCGCAGCGACAGCCCGACCCAGGCGGTGCCGAGCACGCCGGCCAGCAGCAGCACCGCGCCGAAGACCAGCAGCTCGGTCACGGCGAGGTCATGCAGCGTGTCATCCACCATTCCCAGCGGCACTCCGGTGATGCACACCGCGTCGCGGTCCGGATCGTAAACGGCGGTCAGGTCGTACTCGCCGTGCGCGGAATCCAGCGACCGGACGTAGGAGGGGGTGTTGGCGGGCGAGCCGGGCTGGCGGCTGGCCGGGATCCGGCCGACCGGAAGCGTCCGCAGGATCTGCTGGTCGGCCGCTGACAGGTCGTTAGCGTCCTTGGCTCCGCGCCCCTTGACCACCCACTTCTTCAGCGTGCCGTTGCTGACGTAGGCCTGCAGCGTCCCCGCGGCGAGCCCGGCGCACGTCGGCGGGAGATCCGGGGGCGTACCCGAGACCGACTGCGCGGTGCCCTCCGCAGTGCCCCCCGCCGGGCTGTCGGCCGAGCTGTCAGCCGACCAGGATCCCGGGCCCTGGCCGGTGCCGCCCGCGGACACGCAGTCAAACCACGTGCCGGTCGAGAGCTGAAGCTGGGCGCCGACCTCGCGCATCAGCGAGTCCCGGGCCCGGAAGTAGGTCGTCACCCCCACGGTCGCGCAGCCGATGGCCAGCAGCGCGACCAGTCCCGCGATGAGCCTCCCGCGCAGGGTCACCGGTAGCAGCCTGCGTCCTGCCGCTCGCATCATGCCCGCTAGACTAGCCCGCCGGCTTGAGCACGTACCCGACGCCGCGGACCGTGTGGATGAGCGGGTCACGGCCCGCGTCGATCTTCTTGCGCAGGTAGCTGATGTACAGCTCGACCACGTGGGCTTGGCCGCCGAAGTCATAGTTCCAGACCCGGTCCAGGATCTGCGCCTTGGACAGGACGCGGCGCGGGTTGCGCATCATGAAGCGCAGCAACTCGAACTCCGTCGCGGTCAAGTCGATGAGGTCCCCGGCCCGGCGCACCTCGCGGGCGTCCTCATCCATGGTCAGGTCCGCGACCGCCAGCGACCCCTCGGTGCTGGCCTTGGCCAGGTTGGCGCGGCGCAGCAGCCCCCGCAGCCGGGCCAGGACCTCCTCGAGGCTGAACGGCTTGGTGACGTAGTCGTCGCCGCCGGCGGTCAGGCCCGCCACCCGGTCTTCGACCGCGTCGCGGGCGGTCAGGAACAGCACGCAGATGTCCGGCAGGTCCTGCCGCATCCGGCGCATGACCTCGACGCCGTCGAAGTCAGGCAGCATGATGTCAAGGACGACGGCGTCGGGGCGGAACTCACGGGCCGTGCGGACGGCGTCCGCGCCGTCGCCCGCCGTGCGCACGCTCCAGCCCTCATAGCGCAAGACGCTGGAGAGCAACTCAGCCAGGCTGGGCTCGTCATCGACGACCAGCACACGAACGGGCGTGCCATCGGCGTGCTGGGTGCCGCCGCGGGACTGCTGTGCTGGGACGGCGGCCGCGGCGCTGGGGGTGGCCGTGCCGTTCACCGCCGTCGCGCTGGTGCCGCCGTTGGCACCGTTCACAGGGTAATCAGGCATGTCCTGCTCGAATCGGTTGAAGTAACGGGTGTGTTACGTGCCGAGGGCGGGCGCGGGTCACGCTGTGCTGACAACCACAGGAGTGATGCCTGTCGCCGCTCGGCTTACCTTTCAAGCATGGCAAGCCGAGCGGTAGGAAGGAGTGTGCGCCAGGTATGTATTTCCTCTGAGAATGCGCCAAGGTAACAGTAAGTTACCCATGAAGTTGCGTTGGGTTAGCGATCAATTCAGAGATAGTCCGCAGCATACGACCCCGGGGCCGCGGCTGCGCGGGCAGGTGCCCGGAGCTGGCATTTATCACGCGGGGGAATCAAGCAGGCGCGCGAGCTTGGACCCCTTCGCGGCCGGGCGCGCTCCCGCGGCCAGCAGCAGCCGCGCCGCCTCCGCGAGGACGGCGGGTGACTCCTGTGGCACCTCCACCTCGACCTCGCGCCAGCGCAGGGGAACGCCCGCAGCGCCCTCGCGCCGGGCGGTCACCACGTCGTCGGCGACCTCCGCGATCACCTCGCCCGCGGCGCCAAGGACAGTCCTGAGGGTCCGTTGCGTGGAAAGGACCGCGATGGGCGCCAGCGGCTGCCCGCCGGCGACCTCAGCCACAGCCGCGGCGAGGCGCTCGGGGACCTGCCCCTCGTCGCCGGGCACGAGCGGCTCCTGGACCTCGCGGCGGGCGCCCGCGCCGGCCGGCAGCTTGAGGTGCCAGCCCGCGTCGGTTCCGCCGGTCCGGCGGCGCAAGGTGATCTTGCTCGCCGCCAGACCATTGCCGGGGGTGTCATAGTAGGTTGCCGACAGGTGATGGGTGACCGGCCCGCTCACGCTCGCGCAGCCGGGCACGGTGGCGAAGCCGGGCAGCGTGAAGCCTGCCTCGACGTCGAACTTCTGCTCGATCTCCAGGTGATCCGCCATCGCTCCCGCTTCCTCGCTCTCGCTTCGGTGTCCGGCCCCCCGGCAATACACACTAGGCTGCCTGGCATGACCCCAGCGACGACCCCCGGCGCGGGACTGCCGCGGCTGCCGGGACACGAGGTCCCCGCCGGGAACGCGGCCGGCGCGGGCGCCCCGCAGGGCTCGCTTCGCCCGGGGGGCGCGCGGGCCCTGCTAGTCGCCGGCGCCATCGTCGCCGCCGTGGCGGCCGCCGCCTATGTCGCCGCGCTGGCCACGCACCCGTGGAAGTCCCTGCTCAACGGGTTTGACTTGCAGGTCTACCTGGGCGGGGCGCGCGAAGCGCTGCACCATGCCGCGAACCTCTACAGCTGGCACTACCGGCACGACCTCGGCATCCAGTTCACCTACACCCCGTTCGCGGCGCTGCTGTTCGCGGGCGGCCTGGCGGTGCCGTTCCAGTTGCTGATGGGGCTGGTGTCAGCGGCGGGGGCCTTCGGGCTGGCGGCCACCGGGTGGATCGCCCTGCGCGAGCTGGGCTGGCGCTCCCTGCCCGCCCGGGCCGGGGCGACGCTGCTGGTGACCGGGCTGGCGTTCTGGACCGAGCCGGTGCAGCGCGCCCTCTACCTGGGCCAAGTGGAGCTGGTCATGATGGCGCTCATCGTGTGGGACATGTGCCAGCCGGACCGCCGCCGCTGGAAGGGGGCGGTCCTCGGCGTCACGGCCGGCATCAAGCTGGTCCCGCTGCTGTTCATCGTCTACCTGCTGGTGACCCGCCGGTTCCGGCAGGCGGCGGTCGCCTGTGCCGCGTTCGCCGCCACGGTCGTCATCGGGTTCGCCGCGCTGCCGCGCCCGTCGGTGTCGTGGTGGCTCAAGCTGAACTTCCTGCAGGCGGGCCGGACCGGGTTCGTCGGTGACCAGCAGAACCAGTCGCTGCGCGGCATCGTCACCCGGCTCGTCGGGAGCGTCGCCGCCGGGCAGCTGCCGTGGCTGGCCGTCGCGATCGTCGTCGGGCTGGCGGGCCTGGCGGCGGCCGTGACGCTGCACACCAGCGGGCGCTCCTACGGCCCGTTCGCCGGGCTGCTGACGTGCTCGCTCACCGCGCTGCTGGTCTCGCCGATCAGCTGGGATCATCACTGGGTGTGGATCGCGCCCGCGGTGGCGCTGTTCGCTTCCCTGGGGGCGCACGCCCGCCGCGCGGCCCGCGCCGGGTGGCTAGGGCTGGCCGGGCTGGTGCTGGTCAGCTACGGTGCGTGGCCCGACTTCTGGCGGCCGGGGGCCAGCCTGCTGCAGGGCGGGCTGATCAACTACGCCCCGGCGGCGGTGTTCGCGCACGGCGACAACCCCGCCTACCCCGAATACCACTGGACCAGCTTGCAGGCGCTGGCCGGCAACCTGTACCTGCTGGGCGGCTGCTTGCTGTTCGCGGTCGCCCTGGTCGCCGCGGCGCGGCTGTGGCGCGCTCAGCGGGCGGCGATGCGCTGCTCGCCCGCGTAGACGTTCATCGACTGGCCGCGCAGGAACGCTACCAGGGTCAGCCCGGCCTCCTGGGCCAGTTCGGCGGCCAGTGAGGACGGCGCGGAGACCGCGGCGAGCAGCGGTATCCCGGCCAGCACCGCCTTTTGCGCCAGCTCGAACGACGCCCGGCCGCTGACCAGCAGTGCGCACCCGGCCAGCGGGAGCTTTCCCGACAACAGCGCCCACCCGACGACCTTGTCGACCGCGTTGTGCC
>JAICUO010000823.1 GCA_025935815.1 Streptosporangiaceae bacterium | reverse complement strand
TGCTGATCGCCCTGCCCGACTGGCAGGTCTATCGGCTCTCCGGGATCGGCCGGGCCCTGCCCGTGCTGCCGTTCGCGGCCGGCGTGGTGCTGCTGGGGGCCGTCGCCGCCCGGACGGGGCAGGGCGGGTCGCGGCTGAACGGCAACGTGCACGGCCTCGCCCCGGCGGCCGGGACCGACCGGGACGACGACCGGTTCTGGAAGGCCGGCCTGCTCTACGTCAACCGCGACGACCCCTCCCTCGTGGTCGGCGCCCGCTTCGGCGTCGGCTGGGCGCCCAACTTCGGCAACCGGGCCGCGTGGCTGCTCGTCGCCGGGACCGTCGCCGCGTGGGCTGGCCTGGCGCTGCTCGGGGCGGCGGCGGGAATGTAACCCCAGCAACCGAAGGTGCCGTCGGGCGGGCCGGCGAGGAAGGCTGACTCGTCGTAGTCGTCATTGCTAGCGCGGTAGAACGCGAACTGCCGTTGGCGAGGAGAGCCGGCATAACGCAGCCGGCATAGTGTGAGCGTGATGGCGCCGGTCACGGTCGCGTCGATGTAGCCGAAGGTTCCGCGGTGGCGTACCCGGAAGCTGGTGATCTGGGCCCGCGTTCGCGGGCCCTCCCTGGCCGGGCGAGGAGATGACCTTGGCCTGCTCCCCCATCTCCGAGGGAGGGGCCGGAGTACGGGGCAGTGCCCCTGGGGCGGTCTTTTGGCCTGGTGATGCGCCCTGGTGGTAGGACATAGGCGTGGATCGACCGGAGATCAGGATCGCTGGCATGGGCGTTTCGCTGCGCGAGTGGACAGTGGAAGACCTTCCGGCGATGGTCGAGGTATTCGACGATCCCGAGGTGGCGTACCGCACTCCGGTCGCGTCGCCGTTCAACCTGGACGCGGCGAGTGCCTACCTCCAGAGGATTCAGCAGACCCGTGCTGAGGGAACCCGGATGCACCTGGCCATCACCGTCGAGGACGGCAAGCCGTGCGGGGAGGTGCTGCTGAACCTGGCCATGGGCAGCATCGGCTACACGGTCGGAGCCGCGTTCCGCGGCCGGGGCCTGGCCAGGCGGGCAGCCGCGCTGATGACCGATTACGCCCATCACGTGATCGGCATGACGCAGGTGCGGGCGGAGATCGAGCCGGGCAACCATGCGAGCATCGCGATTGCGGAAGGACTCGGATACCGCCTCAGCGGCGAGGAGCCTGCACAGGTCAACGACGGCCGGCGGTCCTACACGCTGCGCACCTGGGTTCACGAGATCCCGGGGCGAGCGCAGCGCGCCAGTTCATGCCGCCAGGAGGCGTGACCTGGAGCAGCTACCGGGGCGCACCGGGAATCCGGTGAAGACGGGACACCGGAGGTAAGCGGCATTGCCACATCGTTCTGCCTCCCTCGCCAAGGCCGGCCTCGACCTCAGTAACTTCCACAATTGAAGGTCGATAGCACCTTTGCCAGCGCATGACGATTTGCCGGCAGTGAGTGAAAAGTCCCTCGACACCTGCCGCGCGGCCTGGGTGCGGACGGCAGTGGCCCGCTGCCGTCGCCGCGCTCCTCCCGTCGGGGCGAGCGCCCAGAATGATTTAAGTTGGCCGCTTTCCCGTAAATTGCATCGGGCGCGCCCGACGAAGTATCTCCGTTGTTTGCCCGCGCGCTCAACCGCGTGCATACTTATTGCAGCTGAGAGCCATCTCGCCGCCAAAAAGGACAGAAGTGAATTTAGATGATATTTCCTCATGCCCTGCGGGCTGCTTTCATAAAAATGCAGATTAATCAGCCGGGGCGTTTCGTGCCGCGAATCGCCGGTGCCACTGGCCTGGTCGCGGGAGTTTCGGCGGCGATCGCCTTCCCGGCCGGGCTGGCCTTGGCGCAGGGGCCCGCCGCCCACGCGCCGGCGTTCTCGCAGACATTCGTCGTCACCAGCCTCGGCGACGCCGGGCCGGGCTCCCTCCGTGCCGCCGTCGGGTCCGCTAATGCCACCGCGGTGGGAAGTACCGTCCTCATCAGGTTCAGCGTAAACGGGACCATCATCCTGGTCACCCCGCTGCCCGCGATCACGCGGAACGTGGCGATTGACGCGACAACGGCGCCAACGCACGTCCCTGGCGGCCCGCCGGTGGTAGCGCTCGACTTCAACGGGCATCCAGGCCTGCTATTCGCGGCCGGCTCGGCCGGCTCGCAGCTGCTGGGAGCAGCCGTGGACCACGCCAGCGGCGATGGCGTGACGCTGGACGCCAGCTCGATCACGCTCAATGACAACTACATCGGCCTGAACCTAGCCGGGGCCGCGGCCGGCAACGGCGGCAACGGCGTCTACGTCCCGGCCACGTCGGCCCGGAACTTCATAGGGCTGAATGGCTCACACGCCTCGGGCGTGGTCGCGAACGTGATATCCGGTAACCAGGGGAGCGGCATCGTGCTCGCCGGGTCGTCGGGGAACACGGTGGTGGCCAACCGGATCGGGACTGACGCGACTGGCACCGCGGCCATCGCCAACCACCGCGACGGCATTCGGATCACCCAAAGATCACGAGGCAACGAGATCGGCGGCACTGCCTTCGTCGACACCGCCACCGGGCGGGTGAACAATCCCACCGGGACCGAGGGGACGGTGACGCCGGTCTTCGTGGTGCCGCCGCTGGGCAACCTGATATCAGGCAACGGCGGCAACGGCGTGACGATCGATGGTGGCTCCCTGGGCAACGTGCTCAACGGGAACTTCATCGGGACGACGGCCAGCGGGAACGCGGCCCTCGGCAACCGCGGCGACGGCGTGTACATCGACCGGGCGCCACGCAACTCACTGGTGGGCTGCAAGGTCGTCAATGACCCGTTCGTCTATTACAACGTCCTGAGCGGCAACGGCCAGAACGGGCTGCGCATCACCAACTCGGACAACGTGACCGTCCAGGGAAACTTCCTGGGCGCCGGCGCCAACAACACGACGATCGTGAAGAACCGGCTGGACGGCATCCTAATCGACGGGTCCTCGGCGAACACCCAAGTGGGCGGGGTCATCCCGCTGGGCAACGTGTCCGCGGGAAACGGCACGAACGGCATAGAGGTGAGGGGGACGGCCCACGGGTTCGTCACGTTCAACACATTCGGCGGGCTGCTGGCATTCAAGGGCGCAGCCCCTCACGGCAATGACGGGCTGCGTA
>JAICUO010000758.1 GCA_025935815.1 Streptosporangiaceae bacterium | reverse complement strand
AGGCCCGGCTCGGCGTGCCCGCCGAGGAGCACCAGCGGCACTTCGCCGAGCTGCTCGGCGACGTCACCGAGCCGACGGCGCCGTTCGGGCTGCTGGACGCCCGCGGCGACGGGTCCGGGGTCCGGCGGTCTGGCCGTCCGGTCGACGCGGCGCTGGCCGGGCGGGTCCGGGAGCTGGCCCGGGCACTGGGCACCTCCCCGGCCACCATCTTCCACCTGGCCTGGGCACGGGCCCTGGCCGCGATGGCCGGCCGCGACGACGTGGTGTTCGGCACCGTCTTGTTCGGCCGGATGGACGCCGGGCCGGGCGCCGACCGGGTCCCCGGGCCGTTCATGAACACGCTGCCGGTCCGGGTCAAGGTCGGCGACGACAGCGTGACCGCCGCCGTCGCCGCCATGCGCTCGCAGCTGGCCGGGCTGCTGGCCCACGAGCACGCCCCCCTCGCCCTGGCCCAGCAGGCCAGCGGCGTCCCCGCCAGCGCCCCGCTGTTCACCGCCTTGTTCAACTACCGGCACGGTTCGCACCGCGACAGCCGCCCCCACACCCCCGGCATCGCCGGCGGGCAGTCTAGCGATGCCACTAACTACCCGCTGGCCGTCGCGCTCGACGACTCCGGGGACGGGTTCGTTATTACGATCAGCGCGGTACCGCCCGGTGACCCGGAGCTGGCGTGCGCGCTGACCCACACCTGCCTGGCGAACCTGACCGCCGCGCTGCGCGACGCCCCCGCCACCCCGCTGCGCCAGGTCCAGGTCCTCAGCGAGGCCGAGCGGGCGCAGCTGATCACCGGCTGGAATGACATCGCGGCACCAGCGCCATCCGGCACGGTGCCAGAGCTGCTGGCCGCGCAGGCGGCGCGGACACCGGACGCGATCGCGATAATCGGCGGGGACGCCTGGGTCACCTACGGGCAACTGCTGGAGAAGGCAGGCCGCCTCGGCGGGTACTTGCGGGCGGCCGGGGCCGGCCCGGAGTCGGTGGTGGGGCTGTGCCTGGAGCGCGGCCCGGAGATGGTGACCGCGATCGTCGGGACGTGGCTAGCGGGGGCCGCCTACCTGCCGCTGGACCCTGGTTACCCGGCGGGGCGGCTGGGGTTCATGCTGGCCGACAGCAAGGCTCAGATCGTGGTGACTCAGGGCCAGCTGCCCGCCGGGCTGACCGCGGACCTGGTGGCGAACCTCGACGACCCGGTGATCGCGGCGGCCCGGCCGGTCGCGGCGGTCGCGGCCGGCGCCGGACAGCTGGCGTACGTGATCTATACCTCGGGATCGACTGGGATCCCCAAGGGCGTGGCAGTCGCCCACGGCGGGGTGGCGAACCTGGCCGCGGCGATGCGCCCGGCGCTGGACGCGGGGGCGGGGACGAGGGCGCTGCAGTTCGCCTCGTTCAGCTTCGACGCCTCGGTGCTGGACGTCGCGGTCATCCTGGCCGCGGGCGGCTCGCTGGTGATCGCCACCGGGGCGGAGCGGGCCGAGTCGGACCGGCTGACCGCGCTGGTCCGGCGAGCGGCGGTGGTCTCAGCCAGCGTGGTGCCCTCATTGCTGCAGGTGCTGGACCCGGCCGCCTGGGCAGAGGTCTCCCGGATGGTGGCCGGGTCCGAGCCGCTATCGGCGCGGCTGGCAACCGCCTGGGGGACACAACGACGGCTGACTCATGCCTACGGGCCAACCGAGGCGACGGTGATAGTGGCGACCGCGGTGGTCGGCGGCGAGGACCTGCAGCCGCCGATCGGAACCCCGGTGGCCGGCAACCAGCTGTACGTCCTGGATCAGCGGCTGGACCCGGCTCCGGCCGGGGTGACCGGGGAGCTGTACCTGGCCGGGGCGCAGCTAGCCCGCGGGTACCTGGGCCGCCCGGCGCTGACCGCTGAGAGGTTTACCGCGTGCCCGTTCGGGGCGGCCGGGGATCGGATGTACCGCACCGGGGACCTAGCCAGGTGGACGCCCGAGGGCCAGCTGGTCTTCGCCGGGCGGGCCGATGACCAGGTGAAGGTCCGCGGGTTCCGGATCGAGCCCGGCGAGGTTGCCACTGTGCTGGCCGGCTGCCCCGCAGTGGCGCAGGCCGTGGTCCTCGCCCGGGAGGACATCCCAGGGGACCGGCGGCTGATCGGGTACGTGGTCCCCGACGGCCCCGATGACGGCGGCCCCGGGGACCGGGACCGCCTGGCGGCGGCGGTGCGGGAGCACGCGGCGGCCCGGCTGCCCGATTACATGGTGCCCGCTGCGATCGTCGTGCTGGACGGGCTGCCGCTCACCCCCAACGGCAAGCTCGACAAGGCCGCCCTGCCCGGCCCGGAGTACGCGGCGGACTCGGCAGGCCGCGACCCGGCCACCGTGACCGAGGAACTGCTGTGCGGCCTGTTCGCCAGGGTGCTGGGGCTGGAGCGGGTCGGGCCCGATGATGACTTCTTCGCCCTGGGCGGGCACTCGCTGCTGGTGGTGCGGCTGGCGTCCCGGATCCGGGCCGTGCTGGGGGTGGAGGCCGAGATCGGGGTGGTGTTCGAGGCGCCGACTCCGGCCGGGCTGGCGGTGCAGTTGCGGGGGGCGGGGGCGGCGCGGCTGCCGCTGGCGGCGCGGGTCGCGCGGCCGCGGCCGGAGCGGGTGCCGCTGTCGTTCGCGCAGCAGCGGCTGTGGTTCATCGCCGAGCTGGAAGGCCCGTCAGCGGTCTACAACACCCCCGTCGCGCTCCGGCTGGACGGCGACCTCGACGTCACCGCGCTGCAGGCCGCCCTGGCCGACGTCATCACCCGCCACCAAGTCCTGCGCACCGTGATCACGGTAACGGACGGGCAGCCCTACCAGCGGATACTGGAGATGGACGACCTGGGCTGGCGGCTTCCGGTCACCACGGTGGCCGCCGACGACCTGCCCGGGGTGATAGCGGGCATCGCGGCCGAGCCATTCGACCTGGCCGCCGAGGTGCCGGTGCGGGCGCGGCTGCTGCGGGTGGCGGCCGACACGCACGTGCTGGTGCTGGGGCTGCACCACATCGCCACCGACGGCTGGTCGGCGGGAATCCTCGCCCGGGACTTGTCGGTGGCGTACCGCGCCCGGCGAGAGGGCCAGGCGCCGGGCTGGGCGCCGTTGCCGGCGCAGTACGCCGACTACGCCATCTGGCAGCGGGAGCTGCTCGGGGACGAGGACGACCCCGCCAGCTTGCTGGCGGGGCAGGTCGCCTGGTGGCGGCGGGCGCTGGCCGGGTCACCGCCGGAGCTGGCCCTGCCGGCCGACCGGCCGCGCCCGGCGGTGGCCAGCCACCGCGGGCACGCGATCCCGGTGGAGGTGCCCGCGCAGGTGCACGCCGGGCTGGCGGGGCTGGCCCGGGAGCAGGGCGTGACGTTGTTCATGGTGGTGCAGGCGGCGCTGGCGGTGCTGTTGTCGAAGCTGGGCGCGGGCAGCGACATCCCGGTCGGGACCGGGATCGCCGGGCGCACCGATGAGGCGCTCGATGACCTGGTCGGGTTCTTCGTGAACACGCTGGTGCTGCGCACCGACGTGTCGGGGGACCCGGAGTTCACCGAGTTGCT
>JAICUO010000803.1 GCA_025935815.1 Streptosporangiaceae bacterium | reverse complement strand
GTGCTCCCAGCCGGCACCGTGCTTCCAACCGGCAGCGTGCTCCCAGCCGGCAGCGTGCTTCCAACCGGCACCGCGCCGTACCACGCGCGGCGCTCGGCCGCGATGGTGTCGGGGTCGGCCCGCCCGGCCGCGATCAGCGCGTCGGCGGCCGTGGCCCGGGCGACCAGGGCGATCGCCTGGGCGTGGACCGCGTTCGCGGCCGACATGCGCTCGGAGGGCTCGTCGCTGGCGTCCACGGCCAGGTCGCGCAGGTGCGCGGTGGCGGCCGCCCGGGCCTGCTCGAGCGCCGCGAAGTCCGGGGCGGCGTCGCGTCCCTGCAACAGCGCGGCGGTATCGGCGAAGACGCCCGCCGCGAGCTTGAGCAGCGCGCGGTCTTGCGCGCAGGACTTCGCCAGGTTGATGTGGCCGTCGAACGCGTCGTGGACCTGCGCGGCGGCCCAGTCGAGCAGCTGCACGAGGCTGGACAGCGCCTGGTCGCGGGTCGCCAGCCCCGTCGGCCGGTAGGGCGCGCCGGTGAACGCGGCGCGCAGCCGGTCTTTGGCGGCCCGCGTGGCGGCGGGGTCGGTCACCGTTCCGTCAGCGGCGGCCATCACCCGGTCGGCGAGCTGCGTCGCCAGCGCGGCCGCCGACGCGCGCAGCCGGTCGCCGGGGGAGCGGGGGGACAGCAGCAGCACCGCGAGAGTGCCCGCGGCGGAGGCAAGCCACCAGCCTCCGAGGCGGCTGCCGATGGTGGCCGCTCCGCCCGCCGAGGCGACCGGGAGCACGTAGGCGAACAGCAGCGCGGTGGTCGAGGCGGCCGCGGTCGGGCCGAGGACCCCGGCGAAGAAGATCGCGAAGACGACCGGGACGGTGACGACCGCCGCGAGCCAGGTGACCCCGCTGACCAGCGTGCCGATCACGATCGCGAGGCTGCCCGCGATGGCCAGGGCGGTGTGAGCGGCCAGCTTGCCCCGCCAGGTGCCGCCGAAGTTCGTGACGACCAGCGTGGCGAAGCCGCCGAACGTGGCGAACAGCGCCATCTGCGGGTCGCGGACCACCTTGGAGGTGAGCGCGAAGAGGGCGGGGATGACGATCGTGGCGCGGATCGCCCGCATCGCGGCGGGAAGGGACCAGGCGGGCCGCCATTCGGCTGGGTTCAGCCGGGGGCGGGCGGGGACTTTCCGGCCCGGCGTCGGCGCGGGTGCCGGCGTGGGCTGCGCGGCTGGTGCCGCCGGGGCTGCCATGGTTCGAAATTGTACGAAGTGGCCGCTCGCCGCGCCTAGCCAGGCTGGCGCTGGCCGGTGATCGTGGTCAGGCCGGTGAGCAAGGCGCTGACGGCCTCCCGGAGCGGCGCCAGTCGCCGCTGGGCGGTCATCCGCGCGGCGATCAGCCCTCCGGGCGGGACGGGCTCGACGATCTCGAAGTAGGCCTTGACCTTCGGCTCGGTGCCGCTGGGGCGGATGACGACCCGGTCGCGTCCGATTCGGTAGCTGAGCACGTCCGACGGCGGCAGCCCGGATGGGGGCAGGCCGGGCGCGGCCGCGCTGGCGGCGTAGTCGGTGTGCTCATCGACCGGCTGGCCGCCCAGGGTCGCCGGGGGAGCGGCCCGCAGCCGGCGCATGACCTCGGCGGTTCCCGGGATGCGCACCGACAGCTGTGACGTCAGGTGCACCCCGTGCGCGCGCTCCAGGTCGTCATACCGGTCCAGGACCGACTGGCCGGCCAGCGCCGCCTCGGCCGCCAGCCGGAGGAAGGCGACGGCGGCGCTGATGCCGTCCTTGTCGCGCACGGCACCGCCAACGGCGTACCCGATCGCCTCCTCGTAGCCGAAGGCGAAGGTCGCGCCGGCCACGTCGTCGGCTGCCCGGGCGATCCACTTGAAGCCGGTCAGCGTCTCCCGGTACCGCGCGCCCGCCGCCGCGGCGATCTTCGCCAGCAGGGTGGACGACACGATGGTGGTCGCCACGAGCGGCGCCCCGGCCCCGCCGGCTTCGGCGGCGCCCCCGCCCTTCCCGGCCGGATCCGGCTCTCGCGGGCCAATGTTTGCCGGGGCATGGTTACCCGGGGCATGGTCTCCCGGGGCATGGTTGCGGGGGGCGAGGAGATAAGCGCCGAGCAGGGCGCCGACCTGGTCGCCGGTCAGTATCCGCCACCGGCCGTCATCGAGGGCCTCGGCGCTGCCCGGCTCGGCGCGCGGCTGGCGGCGGGTGTCCGGCTCGGGCACCGCCACCGCGAGCCGGTCCCCGTCCGGGTCGTTGGCCAAGACCAGGTCCGCGTCCAGCGCCTTGGCGTCGGCCAGGGCCAAGGTGAGCGCGGCGGGCTCCTCCGGGTTCGGGAACGCGGCCGTGGGGAACTCCGGGTCGGCCTGGCCCTGGACGGTGACAACGTGCGGCCGGTCGAAGCCGGCCCGCTCCAGCGCCCGCAGCAGCAAAGGGCCGGCGACCCCGTGCATCGGCGTGTAGACGACCCGCGGCGCCGCCCCGGCCCCGGCGACCCCCGCCGCGGTGATCGCGGTGAGGTAGGCCGCCGCGACCTCATCGCCGTGCCTGGTGATGAGCGGGCTATCCAGGGGTGCCGTGCGAATCTCGCGTAGCGGGCCGAGCGCCGCGATCCGGCCCTCGATCTCGCTGTCGACCGGCGGGATGACCTGCGCGCCGTCGCCGATATAGAGCTTGTAGCCGTTGTCGGTGCGCGGGTTGTGGCTGGCGGTGACCATGATCCCGGCCGCGGTGCCCAGGTGGCGGACCGCGAACGCGACCAGCGGCGTCGGGCACGGCCGGGGCAGCAGGTGCACCCGGATGCCCGCCCCGGCGAGCACCCGGGCCGCCTCGTCGGCGAATTCATCCGAGCGGTGGCGGGCGTCGCACCCGATGACGACCCCGTCCCCGGCGGGTCGCGACGCGAGCAGCCATCCGGCGACCGCGCTGGTCGCGCCCCGCACGACTGCCCGGTTCATCCGGTTCGGGCCGGCCCCGATCTGCCCGCGCAGCCCGGCCGTCCCGAACGTCAGCCGCCCCGCGAAGCGGTCCCGCAGCTGGCTGGCGGTCTGGTCCGCCTCCGGCGCCGCGCCGGCCACGCCGACCTCCTCGGCGTAGGCGGCCACCTCGGCCCGCTCCAGCAGCGCCGTCAGCTCGGCGCGGTCGACGGGGTCAGGGTCATCGGCGATCCACGCCTCCACCGCCGCGCGCAGCTCTCCGTCGATCGCCACTGTCGCCCCTCCCCATCACTGGTGCCTGCCCGGTCCATGATCCATTACCAGTGGCTGGCCTAAAGCAGC
>JAICUO010000702.1 GCA_025935815.1 Streptosporangiaceae bacterium | reverse complement strand
GACATCCCACTCAGCCTGCGTCTGCACGCGAGCAAGGGTACCGGCCCTAGGGCCGGGTGAGCTGCCCGAGGAACAACGGCAGCCCGGAGTTGGTCTCAACGACCGCGAACAGGAACGGCCGGTCGGCGGTGAATACCACCCGTTTGGCCGACGGGCGGATCATGGCCTTGCTCTGCAGCACGACGACGGAGGTGGCCGCGGCGGCCTCGGTGCCCTCCTCGTCGACGTCGATGAACGCCTTGTGCACGACCTCGCTGATAGCGACCGGCGCGTCGGTGATGCCGCTGAAGTCCGCGTTGCGGCCGAACGCGCGGTCCACGCCCATCTGGCGCAGCGTCTGCCCGAGCCGGGAGGCGACCTCGATCCGGAACCTCGGCAGCCGCAGGTCCACCTGGTACTTCTCCCGGTCGGCGAGCAGCCGCCCCAGCACGGCGGGCAGGCCGCCGAGGTCCCCGAGCGGGAATCGCGACAGCGGGCCGTCCGGCAGCACGATGGCCATCGCCAGCGGCCCGCTCTTGTAGGGCAGCAGGACCGCCTGGTAGCCGTCGCCGCGGGCGTAGTCCAGGGTGGCTTCCAGGTGCATCATGTCGGCGGGGCAGGGCCCGGCGTGCTCGGGGTAGAAGGACTCTTTCCGGGTGCGCGGCCGGGGGAACTCGTGCTGCCAGCGGGCCTTCAGGTAAATGGCGTTGACGAGGACGAGGCGGGTGAGCTCGTTGATCAGCCCCGCGGGGATGAGGTCCCTGATCTTGCCGGCTGTCTGCTCGTCCACGGCCCCGTTGATCGCCGCGCGGGCCGACTGTGGCTGCCCCGCGAAATCGACCCGCTGGACGGTGACCGGCTGGTCTAGGAATTCCTTCCGGACCGGCAGGGCCAGGTCCAGCCACGCGGAGTTCACCACGTTGAGGATGAGGTCGGAGCGGGTGGGAATGGCCGTCAGCTGCAGTTGCGCCTCCCGGGCGGCCTCGCGGCCGGGCAGGTGCAGCGCCTGCGCCAGCTCGGCGGCCGTCTCGCCGCGCGCGCCAATGAGCGTCATCCGCAGCGCCGCCGCGATGGACGCCGGGGAGAACACCAGGTTGCCCGGCCCGGACAGCACCTTGTACAGGTCAGCGCCGAAGGCGGCGTCCGCCGCCGCCAGCTCCGCGATCTTCATCGCTCCTCCTGCCGGACCTCGCCGTTATCGTTTGAGTACCGCCAGCCTAGTCAGGGCGTTCTCGAGGACTTCCGGCCGCTTGCAGAAGGCGAAGCGGACCTGGGTGCGACCGGCTTCCTTGTCGTCGTAGAAGACCGCGCTGGGGATCGCGACGACGCCGGCCCGGTCCGGGAGGCTCAGGCAGAACTCGATGCCGTCCCGCTCGCCCAGCGGCGTGATGTCGGTGGTGACGAAGTACGTACCGTCGCAGGGGTAGACGTCGAAGCCGATCTCCGTCAGGCCCGCGCTGAGCAGGTCGCGCTTGGCCTTCAGGCCAGCGGCCAGCTCATCGTAGTACGCGTCGGGCAGGTCGAGGGCGTCGGCGATCGCGAACTGCAGCGGGCCGCTGGCCACGAAGGTGAGGAACTGCTTGGCGGTCCGCACGGCGGTGACCAGCTCGGGCGTCCCGGTCACCCAGCCGACCTTCCACCCGGTGAACCCGAAGGTCTTGCCGCCGGAGCTGATCGTCACCGTGCGCTCGCGCATGCCCGCGATCGTGGCCAGGGGGATGTGGGGGACGTCGTAGACCAGGTGCTCGTAGACCTCGTCGGTGATGACGAGCAGGTCATGCTCGATCGCGATCCGCGCGATGGCCTCGGTCTCCGCGCGGGTGAGGACCATCCCGGTGGGGTTGTGCGGGGTGTTGATCAGCAAGAGCCGGGTGCGGGCGGTGATCTTGCCCCTCAGCTCGTCCAGGTCCGGGCGAAAGGCGGGGGGCCGCAGGGTCAGCCCGACGCGGGTGCCGCCGGCCATCGCGATGTTGGCGGCGTAGGAGTCGTAGAACGGCTCGAGCGCGATGACCTCATCGCCCGGCTCAACGAGCGCGAGGATCGCCGCCGCGATGGCCTCGGTGGCGCCCGCCGTGACGAGGACCTCGGTGTCCGGGTCGTGCGCGAGGCCGTAGAACCGCTCCTGGTGCCGGGTGATCGCGTGCCGGAGCGGCGGGACGCCGGGCAGCGGCGGGTACTGGTTGCCCTCGCCGTTGCTGATGGCGTCGATGGCGCGCTGAGCGACGGACGCCGGCCCGTCGGTGTCCGGGAACCCCTGGCCGAGGTTGACCGATCCGGTGGCCAGCGCGCGAGCGGACATCTCGGTGAAGATGGTGGTGCCGAGCCCGTCGAGCCGCCGGCTGAGCAGAGGTCGTTTCACGCCATCCATGAGATCACGACTGTGCCCCCCGCGTGACCACACACCAGGCCACGCTCAGTTTCCGGGCCGCCGGCCCACCGGCACGCGGGTTATCTTGACTTCATGCGCATCGCCTTGTGCCAGATCCCAGTCAGCCCTGATCGTTATGTGAACCTTTCCCGGGTGAAGGGGGCGCTCGCCGAGGCGGCCGCGGGCGGCGCCGACCTGGCGGTGTTCCCGGAGGCGACGATGGTGCGGTTCGGGGAGGACCTCGCCGCTGTGGCCGAGCCGCTGGACGGGCCGTTCTGCTCGGAGCTGGCGGCGGCGTGCGCCGCGTCCGGCGTGGCCGCCGTGGTGGGCGTCTTCGAGCCAGCCGACGGCGGGCGGGTGTTCAACACGGCGGTCGCGTTCTCCGCGGCGGGCGCGCTGGTCGCCTCGTACCGGAAGCTGCACCTGTACGACGCGCTCGGGCAGCTGGAGTCCGAGACAGTCGCCGCCGGCTCCAATGTCACGGTCACGTCGCTGGCAGGCGCCGACGTGGGCCTGCAGATCTGTTACGACATCCGCTTCCCGGAGCTGACCCGGGCGCTCGCGGTGGCCGGCGCGCGCCTGGTGACGGTCAGCGCCGCCTGGGCGACGGGGCTGTTCAAGGAGGAGCACTGGGTGACGCTGCTGCGCGCCCGCGCCATCGAGAACACCGTGTGGATCGCCGCCGTCGATCAGGTCCCCGACCCGGACGCTAAGCCAACCCGCGCCCCCACCGGCGTCGGCCGCAGCCTGCTGATCGACCCGCTGGGGGTCGTCCGCTGCGACCTGGGCCCGTCGGCCGGCGTGGTCGTCGCCGAGGCGGACCTGGGCCAGGTGGACTCCGTTCGCGCGGTGCTGCCATCGCTGGCCAACCGCCGCGCGGACGTGTTCGCCTTCGGCCCGGCCGCGTCGCGGATCGCGCTGATCACCGGCGGGCAGGGCTAGCCGCTGGGGCGGGTCGCGGGGAGGCGCTCGTAGGCGGTGACCGCCTTCTGGAAGGCCGAGAGCGCGGCCGGGTGGCTCGCGAGGCGGATGTTGTGGCCGGTCACGTCAAACCAGACGATGCCGATCATGCCGTGCGCCTGGGCGCCGGAGAACACGTCGGTGATCCGCGCGGCGGGGACGTAGGGGCCGATGCCCACCTCGGCGACGATCACCGGCTTGCTGGTGAGGCGGTGGACCGCGGCGAGCGTCGCGCCGTACAGCTGGGGGAACCGGACCGTAGCGTTGAAGTAGTGGCCGTCGATGCCGGTCCAGGTCACGTACGCGCTGCCCGGCCACCACTGGTCGATGGCGGTCACCTGCCGGCTGCCGGTCACGTTCACCACCCATAGCCAGATCACGTTGCGCGCGCCAGTGCCGGTGAACACGTCATGGATGTGCCGCCACGACCGGACGAACGTGGCCGGGGTGGTGTGCTGGTATCCCCAGCCGTACCAGTTGGCGTTCATCTCGTGGCCGAAGGCGATGATGACCGGGGACTGGTAGCCGCGCACGGCGCGCGCGTAGGACCTCAGGTAGGAGTCGTAGCCGCCGTCCGCGACCTTCGCGAGGCTGACGTCG
>JAICUO010000453.1 GCA_025935815.1 Streptosporangiaceae bacterium | reverse complement strand
GTGTGGGACCACAAGTTCCCCGGCTACCGCCGCTTCTACGCCCACGACCCGCTCGGCAACCGCCTGGAGTTCCTCCAGCCGGAGCCGGCCGCCGCCCGCTCCGGCTCCTAGCCGGGTCCTAGTTAGGGCTGAAGCGCTCCTGGCTGAGGTCGGGCGCGGGGCGTGAGGTCGTCAGGCGCAGCATGGCCCGCTCGCGGGTCAGCAGCGACCGCTCGGCCTTCAGCCGCGCGACGGCGTGGGGCGCGGCAAGCAGGGCCTGCCGCTCGGGCAGGTCGATGATCATGCCGGCCGCGACGACATACGACAGCAGGATCGGGTCGTCGGGGATCTCGGCCACGCGCACCACCGCGCCAGCCCGGTCGGCCAGCGCGTTCAGGTAATCCCGGAAGGCGGCCTGCACCGACTGCACGGCCCAGGCCGCCTTGGCCGCCTCATCGCGCCCCGATTGATCCTTCGGGGCCTGATCCGACGGGGCCTGATCCGGCAGCGCCTGCTCGGGCAGCGCCTCATCGGGCAGCACCTGCTCGGGCAGCTCCTCGACCTCGCCCTGGTAGTAGGGCAGGCTGTCGTCGGTGCGCAGCAGCCGGAACCGGCGCGTGCCGATGGCAACCAGGTCGAACCGGCCATCGGGGTGGCGGGTCGACTCGCGCAGCCGCGCCACGCAGCCGATCTCGTGCAACTCGGGGGCACTGTCGGAATCGGGGGCACTGTCGGTGGCGACCTCGCGGCCCTTGCGGATCGCGACGACGCCGAACTCCCGGGCCGCCTCGGGCTTCGCGAGCAGGTCGGCGACCATCTGCCGGTACCGCTCCTCAAAAACGCGCAACGGCAAGGTCATCCCCGGGAACAAGACGGTTCCCAGGGGGAACAGCGGCAGCAACTCACTCATAGTTCCTGACAGTATGCCGGCGCGGCCTGGCGGGGAACTCACCGCGCCCTGATGGCCGCCGGCCGCCGGGGCCGGCGCAGGCCGCTGAGGGCGACCAGGGCGCCGACGGCGGCGACGCCGGTGATCAGGAACAGGGCCGGGCGGTAGGCGGTCAGGACCGCCGCCGGCGAGGTGATCGCGCTGGCCCCGCCCGCGTCGACCACCGCGGTGACCACGGCCAGCACCAGCGCGCCGCCCACCTGGAACGACGTCTGGAACAAGCTGGCGGCCAGGCCCTGCTCGGCGTCCGGTATCCCGTCGGTCGCCGCCACGCTCAGCGCGGAGAACCCCAGCCCGAACGCCAGCCCGACCAGCAGCATCGTCGGCAGCATCACGGCCGGGTAGTCAGGGCTGACGCCGGCCCGCAGGAAGACGGCGTAGGCGAGGACCAGGCAGCCGAACGCGACCGCGGCGAGCCGGGCGGGCCCGAGCCGGCTGAGCAGCCCGCCCATGCCGACCGACAGCACCGCCACCATCGCGCCGGCCGGCAGGAACGCCAGCGCGGTGCCGATCGCGGACCAGCCGGCCAGGCTCTGCAGGTACTGGGTGGCGAGGAACTGGAAGGAGACGTAGGAGCCGAACAGGGTGACGGCCCCGATGTTCGCGCGGCGCAGCGAGCCGGAGCGGAAGATGCCGAACGGCACCAGCGGGTCCCGGCTGCGCGACTCGATTACCGCGAAGGCGGCCAGCCCCGCCGCCACCAGGGCGAAGGAGCCGAGCGTGCGGGCCGACGTCCAGCCCGCCTGCTGCGCGGAGGTGACCGTGTACACCAGCATGAGCATGGCTGCGGTGACGGTCAGCGCGCCGGGCAGGTCGAACGGACGCCGCCGCGCGGATACTCCGTCCGCCCGGGTGGCCTCCCGGGGGATCAGCAGCCAGCCGGCCGCCAGCACGATCAGCGCCACCGGGGCCGGGACCAGCAGCGTCCAGCGCCAGTTGACCTGGGTGAGCAGCCCGGACAGCACGAGGCCGAGGGAGAACCCGCTGCCGCCGAAGACGGAGTACAAGCTGAACGCGCGGTTGCGCATTGGGCCCTCGGGGAACGTGGTGGTCAGCAGCGACATGCCGGCCGGGGCGGTGAAGGCCGCCGCCACGCCCTTGGCGAACCGGGCCGCGATGAGCAGGCCGGGATCGCTGACCAGCCCGCCGAACAGGGACAAGATCGCGAAGGCGGCCACCGCCGCCAGGAACACCCGGCGCCGGCCGAGCAGGTCGGCGGCGCGCCCGCCGAGCAGCAGCAGCCCGCCGTAGCCGAGGACGTAGCCGCTGACGATCCACTGCAGCGATGAGGTGGACAGGCCCAGCGCCGTGCGGATGGACGGCAGCGCCACGCCGACCATGGACACGTCGAGCGCGTCCAGGCACAGCGCGCCGCCCAAGACGATGAGCACTCCCCACAGTCGCGGGGTCCAGCGCTGGGCAGTGCCGGGCTGGGCAGTGCCGGGCTGGGCAGTGCTGGGCGGGAGGGCGGCGCGGGCGGGAACTGGAGTCGGGTCAGTGATCGGGGACGGCATCTGCCGTTCTGGGGACCGCATGAGCACCACCATATGCATGCGCAAGCAATGTTTGCAAGGTAAATTAATGCACTTGCAACATCATGGTGGAAGCGCTATGCTTCGCCCATGAGCGTGACGCCAGCCGACAGGGCGACGCCAGCCGACAGGGCGACGCCAGCCGGCACCGCCGATGTCGTCGGCGCCTGGCGGGAGATGCAGGCCCGCCATGCCGCGGTGTGCTCGGCGCTGGAGCGGGAGCTCGGCGACCGGCACGGGCTGGGCATCAGCGATTTCGAGGTGCTGGACCGGCTGGCGGACAGCCCCGCGCGGGAGTGGCGCGCCCAGGACCTGGCCGAGTCGGTGCACCTGAGCCAGAGCGCCCTGTCGCGCCTGGTTGACCGCCTCGCCCGGACCGGGCTGGTTGAGCGGTGCGCCTGCGACAACGACCGGCGCGGGATCTTCGTGCTGCTGACTGAGGACGGAGCGCGCAAGCACGCCGCCGCCGCCACCACCCACCGCGCGGTCCTGGCCCGCGTGCTGCCCGCCCGGTAGCGGCCGCCGCGAGATGCCTGCCCTGCTCTCAGTGAACGTCGGGCTCCCCGAGAACGTCGGCTGGCACGGCAAGACCGTCTACACCGGGGTGTGGAAGCGCCCGGTGCCCGGGCCCGCGATGGCCCGGCGGCTGAACATCGACGGCGACGGCCAGGGCGACCTGCGCGGGCACGGCGGCGAGCAGCGCGCCGTACTGGTCTACCAGATCGAGTCCTACCGCCACTGGGAGCGGCACTTCGGCCGGGGCGACCTGGAATACGGGCAGTTCGGGGAGAACCTCACCGTCGAGGGGATGCCCGACGACGAGGTCTGCATCGGTGACCGCTACCGGATCGGCGCGGCGGAGTTCGAGGTCACCCAGCCCAGGGTCACCTGCTACCGGGTGGGCCTGCGGTTCGGCGAGCCGGAACTGCCCGCGCTGCTGGTCAGCCACCACCGGCCCGGCTTCTACATGCGGGTCGTCACCGAGGGGCACGTCCAGGCCGGCGATGAGATCGTCAAGACCGCGGCGGGGCCGGGCTCGCTGAGCGTCGCCGACACCGACGCCCTGCTGTACCTGCCCGGCCACGACCCGGCGACCCTGCGCCGCGCGCTGCGGATTCCCGCGCTCAGCCCTGGCTGGCAGGGGTCGTTCCGCGAGATGCTGGCCGCCGCCGATTCCGCTGGCGGGGCGGCCGGGACCGCGCTCCAGCCGCCCCCCGGGCCCGCCTGGCCCGGGTTCCGGGCGCTCCGGGTGACCGCGGTGATCCCGGAGAGCGCCGACGTCTCCTCGGTCCGCCTGGCGGCGCCGGACGGCGGCGGGCTGCCGCCCGCCCGCGCCGGGCAGTACATCACCGTGCGGATCCCCCGCGCCGGCGGCCCGGCCGTGGTCCGCAGCTACTCGCTGTCGTCGGCGCCCGGGGCCAGCGCGTACCGGGTGAGCGTGAAACGAGAGCCCCACGGCGTCGCCAGCGGCTACCTGCACGACGAGCTGTCGCCGGGCGACACGCTGGAGGTGGCGGCGCCGCGCGGGGAGTTCGTCCTCGACCCGGCGGGCAGCGGCCCGGTCCTGCTCATCTCGGCCGGGATCGGCGCCACGCCCGTGCTCGCGATGCTGCACGAGCTGGCCGAGGCGCCTGCGGGCCGCCCGGTCTGGTGGATTCACGCGGCGCGCGGGCCCCGCGAGCACCCCTTCGCCGCCGAGGCGCGGTCGCTGCTGGCGTCGCTGCCGGACGCCCGCGAGTACCTGTTCTACAGCGCCGCCACCGACCAGGAGGCCCGCGATAACGGGGCCCGGCGCGGGCGGCTGACGGCGGACACGCTGGCCCGGCTCGGGCCGCCCGGCGACGCGACCGCGTACCTGTGCGGCCCGGCCGGGTTCATGGCCGACCTGCGGCAGGCGCTGGCCGCCGCCGGCCTGGACGCGGCGCGCGTCCACACCGAGGTCTTCGGCGCGCTGGAGGCGAGCACCCCCGGCCTCACCGGGCTGACCCGCCGCCCGCCGCACCCGCCGGACGAACGAGGTACCCTTCAGGGCACCCCGCCCGGCGCCGGCCCTCAGGTGACGTTCGCGCGCAGCGGCATCTCCACGCCCTTCGCCATCCCGGGCGCGGGCAGCCTCCTGGAGCTCGCCGACGCCTGCGACGTCCCCGCCCGGTGGAGTTGCCGCACCGGCGTCTGCCACACCTGCGTGACCCCGCTGCTGTCGGGAAGCGTCGCCTACTCCCCGGACCCGCTGGAGCCGCCCGCCGCCGGAGACGTGCTCATCTGCTGCGCCCGGCCCGTCACCGACGTCGTGCTCGACATGTGACCCCCAGGAACTAGGGAGAAGAGGGCCGCCGGGGCGGCCGCGCGCCGATGACCGGCCGCAGGGCACGGAACTGGCGGCGGCGGGCGCAGCCGGTCCAGACGCCGACGCCGTAGGCGGCGTCGTCGAGCAGCCGGGCGCCCGCGTAGCGGACGGGGTCGAGCGGCGGCCTGCGCGCGGCCCAGTCCAGCAGCGGCGGGGTGATCATCAGCGCCGCGACCGGGAGGCGCAGCCGCGGGATGGCCACCGCGAGCGGGATCGCCGCCGGCCACCAGGTGCGCGACAGCGCGCTGCCCAGCGGCCGCGCCGCCGCCAGCGTCCCGCCGCCGGCCAGCCGCGCGGCCAGGGGCCAGGCGACGGCTTCCCCGGTCACCCGCGAGAGCTTGCGCGCGAGCAGCGCGGTCGCGGTGGCCGTGATCCCCGCCGCCGCGGCCATTCCCGCTCCCCGGGGCCGGACGGCCAGCGCCGCCGCCCACGCGCCCACCGTCCACCAGGAGGCGTACATCGGCCGGACGTCGCCGGGGTGCAGTTCCTCCAAGATGGCCGCCGAGGTGCCATAGTCGACGCGGCGGGAGAACCAGGCGCCCAGCCGGACCCGGTGCTGGTGGGCCATGACGGCGGCCGGCTCGTACCGCACCCGCCAGCCGGCGGTGGCCAGCCGCCAGACGAAGTCGACGTCCTCCCCCACGTGCATGCCCGCCTGGAAACCGGCGCCGGCGGCACGGCGGCGCACCGCCAGCGCCGCGCCGGGGACGTAGGAGACGCGCGCGCCCGGCCGGACGATGCTCGGCCGCGCCCCCATGTCCAGCGTCGACGACGCGCCCTCGTACCGGGCCAGCCACGACCGGCCCCCGCGGTCGGCCCCCGCGTCGTGCGGGACGATACGCGGCGCGACCGCCCCGGTCGCCGGGTCGGCGAAGTGCGGCAGCAGCGCGTCCAGCCAGCCCGGCGCGGGCACGCAGTCGGAGTCGAGGAACGCCACGACCGGCGTCGCCGCGGCGGCGAGGCCGGTGTTGCGAGCCGCGCCCGGCCCGCCGTTGACGGGCCGCCGGACGACCCGCGCCCCCGCCCGGGCCGCGATTCCCGCGATGGCCGCCGGGTCAGCCGAGCAGTCATCGACCACGATGACCGGCCCGGCCATCCCGCGCAGCCCGGCCAGGCACCTCGCCAGCTCATCGCGGCGGTCCCGGACCGGCACCACCACGGTCACGTCCGCCGGCCCGATGGCGCCACCAGCCGCTCCGCTCTCCCCCGCATCGGCTCCGCCGCGCCCCCCGGCCGCTCCGCCGCATCCCCCAGCGACCTCGCCGTGCCCCCCAGCGACTTCGCCGTGCCCCCCAGCGACTTCGTCGCCTCTTGCTGTTATCACGCTGAAGTCGGGGTGGGCGATCCCGGCGTCGAGCAGGCGGCGGGCCAGCGCGCGCGCGCTGACGCTGTCCGGCACCGGAGCGCCCTCCAGCCAGCCGGCCACCTGCCGCGCCCCGCCCGCCGTGAGCCGCAACACCCGGACCGGGGACCCGCCGACGAGCACCGCGCCCCCGGACAGGCGCGCCCCGCCGGGCAGCAGCCGCGTCGCAGCATCAGCACGCAACTTGAACCCCACGGGCACCAGATCATCCACGATTCGCGCCATCCGCCCGGTGAGTGCCGTGGGGTTTGGAGGGGGGGGGGGGGGGCACCACGGCGCAAAACCCAAGGGGGGCGCCGAGGGCGGCCGGGGATGGGACCCAGGCTGGGCG
>JAICUO010000946.1 GCA_025935815.1 Streptosporangiaceae bacterium | reverse complement strand
TCGGTCTCTATCCAGCGTGGGCGCAGGGAACTTGAGAGGAGCTGCTCCTAGTACGAGAGGACCGGAGTGGACGAACCGCTGGTGTGCCAGTTGTCCCGCCAGGGGCATCGCTGGGTAGCTATGTTCGGTTGGGATAAGCGCTGAAAGCATCTAAGTGCGAAGCTCGCCTCAAGATGAGGTTCCCCACTGGGTTAACCAGGTAAGACCGCAGAGAGACCATCTGCTTGATAGGCGGCATGTGGAAGTCCGGCGACGGATGAAGCTGAGCCGTACTAATGGTCGAGGGCTTGACCTTTTCCAGCAACTGATCAGGGATCAGTGCGGGGAAGTGATCGGGTGATCCTGATCAAGCGAATCGTGATCCTTCGACAGGCGCCGGCGTCCACGGACGCGCGTCGCAGCCGTCATCTACCAGATGCATACAAGCCCGGTGACTCTAGCGGAGAGGCCACACCCGTTCCCATCCCGAACACGGAAGTTAAGCTCTCCAGCGCCGAAGATACTGAGAGGGCAGCCTTTCGGGAAAATAGGTCGTCGCCGGGTTTGTTGCATTTAACGCGCCTGGATCCCGGGCGGTCCTTGGCGCCTCGCGCCGCCCTTGGCCCGCGGACGGTATCCTCCGGGCGATGACCGTCACCGGCCAGTCCCCGCGCCCGCTGCCGCCCGAGGGTGATCCCGTCACCCGACAGAGCCGACGGCGCGACGCGAACGCCGTGCGGGAGGTGTGCCCGTTCCTCGCGGTGGAGGACCGGTCCTGGCGCAGCGCCTACGCCGCCCGGGAGCACCGGTGCCAGGCGGTCACGCCGCCGGCGCCGCTCGCGGTCGACAAGCAGCGCCAGCTCTGCCTCCAGCCCGCCCATGCGACGTGCGCGACGTTCCTCGCCGCGCGCGCCGTCCAGGCCGAGGCCAACCCCCCGGGGCCCGGGGACGGCGGCGCCTCCCTGTGGCCGGCGTCAGGAACGGCACCGGTGGTCCTCGAGCCCGCACGCCGGATGGGTGCGCTCCCCACGGCGTCCGCCCGGAGTGGGGGCCAGGCGCTCCTCGTGGGCCTCATGGTCCTCGCCTTCATCGTGCTCGTCATCGCGCGCACCCAGTCGCCCGCGGGGACCGCATCCGGGTCGCCTGACCTGCTGTCGAGCGCGGTCGCCGGCGTGGCCTCGCCCTCGGCAGCGGCCAGCATGACCCCCACCCCCTCAGCGCCCGAGACGCCCTCGGCGGACCCGACCGTAGAGCCCTCCCCGAGCCCGTCGTCGTCGGCCGCGGCCACGCCCGGCCCGAGCTCCTCGGCGCCACTGCGCCGCTACAAGGTCAAGTCGGGCGACACGCTCAGCAGCATCGCGGCCCGGTTCGGCACCACCGTCAAGACGCTCGTGGCGCTCAACAGCATCGCGGACGCGCGGGTGCTCAAGGTGGGCCAGGTCCTCCTCATCCCGTGAGCACGCCCGTGACCACTCAGCGCTGGCAGCCCCGGCAGTAGCCCGTCGGAAAGCCACCCGCCTTGACCGCCGTGATCCGGGTCCCGCACCTCGGGCACGCCTCGCCGCCGCGGTTGTGGACGGACAGGTGGTCGCGGACCTGCTTCTCGAACGTCGGCGGGACCCGCTCCCGGAGGAGCCCGATCGAGGCCGTGAGCACGGAGCGCATCGCCTCGTACAGGTCGTCGACCTCCTCGGCGGCGAGCGACGAGCGCTTGCGGAACGGCTGGAGCCGGGCGGCGAACAGGATCTCGTCCGAGTAGGCATTGCCGATGCCCGCCACGAACGCCTGGTTGCGGAGCAGGTTCTTGAGCTCGCCCGGGTGCTTGCGGATCCGCTCCCGCCAGGCCTCGAGGGTGAGCCCGGGATCGAGCGCGTCCGGGCCCATCTCCCCGGGCCCGCGACCCGGGACCGGCCGCTCGACGCCCGCGGGCAGCAGGTACACCTTGCCCATCTGCGTCGGGTCCTTGTAGCGCACGATCGGGGACGCATCGTCCGCCGGCATCCAGGCCGCCCCGCGGGTCCACGCGGCGGCGTCCGCGGGCGGCCCGCCCGCACGTGCCCCGAAGGACAGCTCCACGGCCGTCCCCGCCGGTGCCTTCTCGCCGCCTGCGGCGAGCTGGAACCGCCCGGTGAGCATCGGG